>CAZEIT010000090.1:0-7307 GCA_964512515.1 uncultured Desulfobulbus sp. | reverse complement strand
CCACCACCCGCTCAAAATAGACCTCAGTACCCTGGGGCAAACGGCCCTGCAGGGCCAGATTGAGCTGCCTGCGGGTGTCTCCCTCCTGCCATTGTCCGGCCTTGATGGCCTGGTCGATCAGGGCTGGCAGATCAAGCCCGCCACTGTTGGCCACTGCTTTAAATTCCAGCTGTGCAGTCTGGCCGATCAGGGCAATGGCCCGCTCCGGATCCTGAATACCGGGTAATTGCACCACAATCTGGTTATCTCCCTGGCGGAGCACGATCGGCTCGGCCACGCCAAACTGGTCGATGCGGTTACGGATAATTTCCAGGGCCTGGGCTACCGAATTCTTGCGGATGCCATCTGCTTCCTCAGCGCTCAACTGCAGGGTGACACGGGGAAAACTCCCTGCCTCGGCGCTGACACTGCTCTTAAGGTGGGAAAAACTGTCTTTAAGTACCTGATTGACCGTGTCGATCACGCCGGTATTGGGCAGGGTAAAGAGAATCTGACCCGGCGCGGCGCCATCCAGCCGTACCGCGGTGATGCCCTTAGCGGCCAGCATATCCTTGAATTCGGTGGCTGCCAGATCCAGCGAGTTTTCCGCTGCCTTGTCCATATCCACCTGCAGGACAATATGCATACCACCCTGCAGGTCGAGGCCAAGGTTGATGCCTGCCGGTGCGAAATACTTGTTCCACCAGCCGGGCAGCCCGCTGTAGAAGTTGGGCAGCAGGGCAAGCCCGGAAAAGAACAGCAGAAAAATAACAAACGCGATTTTAAGCTTAAGGCCTGTAGTCATGTATAGTACCTGGGTGAATGAATCTGGCCTTTCTGCCAAGGCCACATAAACCTGAATTATATATAGGGATAATTGGCTTTGTGCAACGCCCGCAGCGCGATATTGCTGAAAAAAGAAAGAAAATAAAGGAAGAGTGGGCGGTGGCGACCACGTTTGAAGCGATCAACCCTTGGTCGCAGGTTTTGGCTGTGGCCGGTGAGGCCGGTTGATAGCGGCCGCCATGCAGGCAGCGCCAAAGCCATTGTCAATATTCACCACGGCAAGGCCAGGGGCGCAACTGTTGAGCATGCCCAAAAGAGCGGCATAGCCACCCGCACCAGCGCCATAGCCAACGCTGGTGGGCACTGCGATCACCGGTGCAGGGGTCATGCCTGCCACCACCGAGGGCAGGGCACCCTCCATGCCGGCAATGACGATTACCACCCGGCTCTCCTGCAAGAGAGACGCTTCTGAGAGAATACGGTGGATGCCGGCCACCCCCGCATCGTACACAGTCTTGGTGGCATGTCCGAATTGCTTAAGAGTAATGCGAGCCTCTTCGGCCACAGGAATATCAGAGGTGCCCGCAGTTACCAGGGTAATGAGTCCGGCCTGTATTTCTTCGATATATTGGTCATTACCGGTGAGGACCCGGGCAACCGGGTGGTAGCAGAGGCCAGCCAATTCGTGGCAGACCAGCTCCGCCTTTTCCGCACTGACCCTGGTGGCCAGGACTACGTTTTTTCGGGCAAGCATGGCGCGCAGAATGCTTAGAAGTTGTTCGCTGCTCTTATACTCGGCAAAAACTGCCTCCGGCAGGCCGGTACGCACGCTGCGGTGATGATCGAGGCGGGCGCTGCCCAACTCCTGCACCGGTAAAAGACGCAGTTGCCTAAGGGCCTCTTCCGTACTCGCCTCGCCACGCTGCACCTGCTCCAAGAGCGCGCGGAGTACCTGTTCATTCATTTGGCAATACCTCCATTGCGGCAATTTACCACGGCCCTAGAGGGGCGTAAACAGTTTACGCCGCAACGCGGCTTTGGTAGAGTGGCCCGTTCATTCCATTGATTTGCTGATGCGTAAGGAGCAGCCATGACCCACAATACGCTACCACCCTTTGTACAATTTCTCCTCAGACCCGAGAGCTATGCCCACCCGGTGGATCGGGTGGAACTGGTGCAGACGCATATTTCCTATGTGTTTCTGGCCGGAGATTGTGTCTATAAGTTCAAAAAGCCGGTTAATTTCGGTTTTCTGGACTTTTCAGATGCAGCCAAGCGCCATTTCTACTGCGAGCAGGAACTGCTGCTCAACCGCAGGCTCTGCCCTGACATTTACCTGGGCCTGGTGCGGGTGCAACAAAAGGGGCAGAGCTTGGCTTTGGTTAGCAGTGATGACAGACAGGGTGGAGCTACAGCTATCGAATACGGGGTGCAGATGCGGCGCATGCCCGAGGAGCGGATGATGCCCAACCTGATCCGTACAGGCGCCCTCAAAGAAAGTCATATCGAAGAACTGGTGGCGGTGCTGGTACCTTTCTACCAGGAGGCGGCAAATGGCGGGGATATTGACAGTTTTGGCAAGTCAGAATCAGTGGCCGTAAATGTACTGGAGAATTTTGACCAGACCAAGGCATTCATTGGCCAGGGAGCCCTGAGTCAGGCCCAGTTTGACGCTATTTCCACCTACGCCTGTGTGGTGCTCGCCGATGCGGCCCGTTTTCAGCAGCGCATTGACGCTGGTCGCATCCGCGACTGCCACGGAGATCTTTATTCGGCCAATATCTGCCTAGCGGAAAAACCGTATATCTACGACTGCATCGAATTCAACCAGCGCTTCCGCTACTGTGATGTGGCAAGCGACGTTGCCTTTCTGGCCATGGATCTGGACTATCACGGGCTGGAAACCTTATCCCGGCGCTTTATCGAGCGCTTTATCAAGACCAGTGGAGATGACAGCCTGATGGACATGCTTGACTTCTACAAGTGCTACCGCGCCTATGTGCGGGGCAAGATCGGCCTTTTCACCGCAAGCGACAAGGGCGTAGACGAGGGCCTGCGCCGGCAGAACCTGGAGAACGCTGCTCGCTACTTCAATCTGGCCGAACAGTATGCGGCCAAGGCTTGATTCCATTTCCAGATCAAAGATGATATCAAGGTGGCAAGCGTAAATGCGACGCAAATGTACACAGATGGTGCTTCAAAGAGCATTTTCCGAAGCCGATACAGACAGGGCTTGATATGCAAAGGAATGACGCATTTCTCCAGGCATGGCTATGATCCTGGTTTTCTTTGGCATGACAGCATCCGGCAAGTCCACCCTGGCCCAGGCCTGTGCAGACCGCTATGGCGCGCCCTATTATAACACTGATCGGATACGCAAGGAACTGGCCGGACTGCCCGCCACAGCCCATCGTCCGGACGCTGTCGGCCAGGGCATCTACTCCCATGAGTTAAGCGCGAAGACCTATGAGACCCTGTTGCACAGGGCAGAAGAAGAATTGAGCCAGAGAAGGAAGCCCCTGGTTCTGCTGGATGGCTCCTACGCAAGCCTGGCTGAGCGCGAGCGGGTACGGCGCTTGGCCGAAAGGCTTGGGGTACACCTTTATTTTGTCTACTGCTGGTGCAGCGAGCAGGAGACCATGCGTCGTTTGCAGTTGCGCGCCCAGGATCCACAGGCGGTTTCCGATGGCCGCTGGGAAATCTATGTGCACCAGCTCAATAGCTTTAGTCAGCCTCTTGCCGGTGAAACCGACGTCTACCCCTGCAATACCGAGGCCACTCCGGAAGAGCTCGTGACGCAGTTGGTCCAGGCCAGCATCCTCCCATCAAAGGGCTACGCCTGATTCCGCTTCCATATCAGAGCGTTCTTCATAGCATTCTCAGTCTCAGTAGCAGTTGCGGCAGATGCCCGCAGCAAGCACCTCAAGCTGGGGCTGTGTTGCCTTTGCGCCTGCCTCCTTGGTGCGCTTGTGTTGCTCTGGGCACTGGAATAAGCAGGTATTCAAGCCTGGCCTTGATTTTGCTCGCTTTCCACGGCGCGACCACACGCTCTTATTAGAGCGGACACATGAATAAACAAAAGGACAGCACGCACTGTACTGCGTACTGCCCTTAAAAAATGGTATTCCAGGTTCTGCCTTGATATGGAACTGAAATTACTGTCCAGAATCAGGGGTGCCCGGCAAAGAGGGCTCGTTCTTGAGTTCCTGGGAAGGATTAGGTTGCTTGTCGGAAACCATGAAGTCTGGCAGCCATTTCTTCAGGCCCCAGTTGGGCGCATCGTCTGCTTCGATCCTGGCCAGCAGATCCTTGGCTTTTGGTGCGAGATCAGACTCTGGATAGGTGCTGAGCAGGTACTGCAGGCGCTGCTTGGCAGCATCGTGTTTTTCGGTGCGCACGTAAAAGACCGCCACCAGATATTCGTGATTGGCGAGAAATTCCTGCGCCTCCTTGATCTTGTTGGTCGCCTCGGGGGCATAGGCGGAGTTGGGATAGGCGTTGAGCAGCCGGGTAAAAGACTTGATCGCCTGACTCATGCTGGCTGGATCCCGGTCTATGCGGTCAGCCCGGGCATAATCACACATGCCGTACTGAAAAAGCACATAGGGAATGGCCTCGTTAGTGGGGTGCTTGTTTTCAAACTCCCGATAATGCACCTTGGCCTCATCGTACTGGCCGTCGTAGTAATAAGCGTCGGCAAGTTTAAGCTCGGCCAGCATGGCCTGCGGGGTGAAGGGATGCTCCAGTAAAAGCGCAGTAAAAGACTTGATCGCTTCGCTGTATTTGCCGACATCATAGGCATCCATACCTTCCCGGATTCTAGTCTCGGGCGGCATGTTCTGCTCGATCTCTTCCTCGTCTTCACCAACGGTGAAGTTGCTGAACATGCCCTTGAAACTTGAGCAGCCGCCCAAAGCAAGCGAGCAGGCAAGCAGGCACAGAATGAGGGCAGCTTTCCAGTTCTCCACCGGGTGGTGCAGTATGTGGGCGTTATTCTTCTTCATGGCAGCTAAAGGATGTAAGGGGGATATCCTGTTGCAGGTGCCGTTCCGCCGAAAGCGCGGCCACCGCACCTTCACCGGCGGCATTGATGATCTGGCGGGCCTGTTTGCTGCGGATATCGCCTGCAGCAAACACTCCAGCTAGAGAAGTAGCCATTTCCTCGTCGGTTATCAGAAAACCGGCCGGGTCTGTTTTCAGGTTGGCGAGTGGCAGAATTTCGTTGTTGGGCTGGATGCCAATGAAAATGAAGATACCAGTTGCCGGCAGGGAGCGCTCCGTGCCTGTATTATTCTTGAGGAGCAGGGATTCCACCCCGTTTGTGCTGCCGCAAATAGCCTGCACCTGGGTGTTCCAGAGGAAGTCGATCTTGCGGTTGCAGAAGGCCTTTTCCTGCAAAATGGTGGTGGCGCGCAGCTCGTCCCGACGGTGGATAATGGTGATTTTGCTGGCAAACTTGGCCAGATGCAGGGCTTCCTGGATAGCGGTGTTGCCGCCGCCAACCACCGCAACTTCCTGATCGCGGTAAAAGGGGCCGTCGCAGGTGTCGCAGTAGGAAACACCTCGGCCGCTGAACTCGTGCTCGCCAGGGATATTCAGTTTTTTCGGACGTGCGCCGGTGCAGAGAATGACCGAATGGGCAGTAATAACCTCGCCGCTCTCTAAGGTGATGCGTTTCACCTCGCCCTGCAAATCCAGCGAGGTGATGGCAGCGAATTTTTTCTCCAGGCCAAAACGATCCACATGGGCGGTCATCTTGTCCATCAGGTCAAAGCCGGACACGCCATCGACAAAACCCGGGTAGTTGTCCACCCAGTCGGTGATCAGTACCTGGCCGCCGGTCGCGCCTTTTTCGATGAGCAGGGCCTTGATTCGCCCTCTGGCTGCATACAAACCGGCAGTCAGGCCCGCAGGGCCGCCGCCGACAATTACCAGTTGGTACTGGGGTTTGTTCATGGCCTCTGCCATTTAAGCAAAATAAGCAAAAAACAAAAAGCACGCGCCCGATGAAACAGAGGGCAGCGTGCTTTTCAGATATACTGCGTTCTTACAGCGCCTTCTTGATCATGTCTTGAAGCTGAGACTTGCCCACTGCGCCGGTGATCTGATCCACTACTTCGCCATTCTTGAACAGGATCAGGGTGGGAATGGCGCGGATGCCAAATTTGCCAGGGGTGGAGGGATTATCATCCACATTCATTTTGGCGACTACGGCCTTGCCGTCAAATTCTACCGCTAACTCATCAATTACCGGGCCAATTCCCTTGCAGGGACCGCACCAGGGAGCCCAAAAATCAACCAGGCAGGGTAGCTTGCTGCCAACAACCTTGGCCTCGAAATCACCATCAGATACGTGTACTACCTTATCATTTGCCATGAGTTCACTCCTAAAAGAGGTTGAATCTGTATTCGTGCATTGTACCGATTTACGTGTATTTGTGCAGCAAAATGCTGCAGCCGCGAGGTGCCTGGACGGCACAGATCGTAGACGAATGGTGAACGAGGCGGGATTTGAACCCGCGACCTTTGGCTTCGGAGGCCAACGCTCTATCCAACTGAGCTACCCGTCCACATGCAGACATTTTTCGTATACCATAGACCATTGCCCCTTACCAGTCTTTTTGGGAAGCTAAATTGCCGTGCAGCGACAAGGGGAAAGGTCTGCCGGTTATTCCAATCCCGGATCAAAAAATGTCTCAGGGAGACGAGTCGAATGCGACCCAGGTGTACGTTGAGGTACTCTGAAAAGCATTCACCGATGCCAATGAAGAGAGCGCTTCGATAGTAGAAAATTGGAATTACCTGTTCTGTTCGTTAAGCAGGCCCAGGTTGCCCAGCATGTGAAAGAGCAGGGAGAGCAGCATGCCCACCACTGTTGCCAGGGCCATACCCTTGAGTTCCACATTGCCGAGTTTCACGGCCACTTCACTGATGCCCACGATAAGCACGATTGCGGTAAGGGAAAGGTTGACCGGCTTTGAGTAGTCTACCCTAGCCTCAACCAGCATGCGGATGCCCGAGGCGGCAATCACACCGAAGAGCAGGATGCAAACCCCGCCCATGACCGCAGAAGGAATGGATTGAATCAGGGCAGAAAGGGTACCGCTGAAGGCCAGCACAATAGAGAGCAGTGCCGCGCCGCCAATCACCCACACCGAATAAACCCTGGTAATGGCCATGACCCCGATATTTTCCCCATAGGTAGTGGTGGGCACTGATCCGCAAAAACCGGAGAGCACCGTGGAAACACCATCGCCAAAGAGGGAGCGGTGCAGGCCGGGTTCGCGCATGAGATCGCGTTCGATGATCCTGCCGGTTACCACCAAGTGGCCGATATGTTCGGTAATCACCACCAGGGCAGCGGGCAGGATGACCAGCATGGCATTGAAGTCAAAGACGGGTTTGTAGAAGGTGGGCAGGGCGAGGAGCGGGGCTGCGCTCACCGGCGTAAAATCGACCAAGCCAAGCGGAATGGCAATCAGATACCCAGCGGCAATGCCGATGAGCAGGGAGATAACCGCGGCAAAACCACGAAAGATCAA
>CAZEIT010000089.1:0-7312 GCA_964512515.1 uncultured Desulfobulbus sp. | reverse complement strand
ATGACCGAGTGGTTTGACAGCCGCAGCGGCAAAAAGGAAATACGCGACCATAATTCCGACCTGGGCGGCACCATGCGTCTAGGAGCCTATCCCTGTGTGCTCAAGGAAGGTAGCCTGGCGGCAGCGGCCTACGGGCAGGATATGATCAGCGAGCGACATCGCCACCGCTACGAATTCAACAATGCCTACCGGGAACGCCTGGAACAGGCAGGGCTTGTCATTGCCGGCACCTCACCAGATCATAACCTGGTGGAAATCATTGAGCTGACCGGCCATCCCTGGTTTCTGGGCTGCCAGTTTCATCCCGAATTTCGCTCCAAACCAATGCTTCCCCACCCGCTTTTCCGGGACTTTATTCACGCCGCCCTACAGGTGCGCAGTAAGGAATAGGGCAGCGGCATGACGATGGAACCCGTTCTATTCTCCCCCTTTCCCGGAGAAAATATCCAGGTTGGCCCAGGACAGCCGCTCCTGCTGCTGGCAGGGCCCTGTGTGCTGGAGAGCGAGGCCATGGCCCGCGAGGTTGCTACCGAAACCAAGGCAATCTGCACCCGCCTGGGCATCAACTTTGTCTTCAAGGCCTCATTTGACAAGGCCAACCGCACCTCCATCAGCTCCTTTCGCGGCCCTGGGCTGAATAAGGGCCTGGAGATCCTAGCCCGTTTACGGCAAGACCTGCACCTGCCCATTGTCTCCGACATCCACGAACCCGCCCAAGCCAGGCCCGCAGGCGAGGTACTGGATATTATCCAGATTCCGGCCTTTCTCTGCCGCCAGACTGATCTGCTCTTGGCCGCAGCAGCAACCGGCAAGGTGGTCAATGTGAAAAAGGGGCAGTTTGTGGCCCCTTGGGATATGGTGCATGTAGTTGGTAAGCTGCGCGAGGCTGGCTGCGGCAAAATTCTCCTCACCGAGCGCGGCGCAAGCTTCGGCTACAACAACCTGGTGGTGGATATGCGCTCTTTTCAGATCATGCGCTCCTTTGGTTGTCCGGTTATCTTTGATGGCACCCACTCGGTACAGCTGCCCGGCGGCGCTGGCGCTTCTTCCAGTGGGCAGCGGGAATTCATTTCCTTGCTCACCCGGGCGGCCATGGCGGCCGGTATAGACGGCCTTTTTCTAGAGGTACATCCGGATCCGGACCAGGCCCTGTGCGACGGCCCCAACTCCCTGCCCCTGGCTGAACTAGAACCCCTGTTGCAGGATCTTCTGCGGGTGCGCAGCGCGGTTGCGCCCTTCTCTTCTGTAAGCGCGACGGCTCCAGCATGATGACAGTAGAAATCCCAGCAAGAGCTGTCTCCACCAATTCGCTGCGGCGTGAAGATGCCCTTATTCAGGCTAGAACGGTACGGCTTCTCCTGCTTGATGTGGATGGCGTGCTCAGTGATGGCCGCATCAGCTATGGCAGCGAAGGAATGGAGCTCAAATCCTTCCATACCCAGGATGGTTTTGGCCTGCGCCTGCTCAGGCAGAGCGGCATTGCCACCGGCATCATCACTGGTCGCAGTTCAGAGGCGGTACGCCGCCGTGCAGCCGAGTTGAAGTTGAGCCATCTCTATGAAAATGCCACGGACAAACTGGTGCTCTTTAAGGATATTCTCCGGCAGGAAGGATTGCAGCCAGAGCACTGTGCCTACATGGGTGATGACTGGATGGATTTGCCCCTGCTCAGACGGGTCGGCCTGGCTGCGGCCCCTGCCAATGCCGTTAGTGAGGTGAAGGAGCGTGTCCACTTTGTCACCCAAAAAAAAGGCGGCGAAGGTGCGGTGCGGGAACTCTGTGATCTCCTGCTCAAGGCCCAGGGGCTGTATGATCAACTCCTTTTACAGTTTGACCGATGAGCCATTCACCCCGCAACCTTCTGTGGCTGGTGCCGCTGGTGTTCTTTGTCACCACCCCGTTGTGGCTGCCGCCTCTGAGCCGTTTTCTTGCCCCACGCGGCGGTTATGATCCCAGATTCAGCGACCACGTCTCCTCCTCGCCCATCCAGAATTTCACCATGGATTCGGTGTCCATCACCCTTACCAGCAAGGGTAAGGAAGAGTGGCAGATCGATGCCAGGCAGGCCTATACCGGCGAGCATGACAATGAAATTGAGATGGTCGGGGTCAACGCCATGTACATTGGCAAGGAACGGGAGCCGACCAATATCCAGAGCGAGCGCGGACGCTACCTGGTGGAAGCGCGCGAGTTGATCCTCAGGGACAAGGTTTCTATTAAAAAACCCACCCAGCGAGAGGAACTGCGCACCGAACTGCTTCACTACTATGATGCCACCAAAATGGCGGTCAGCCCCGGCCCGGTGGAAATCATCACTGAAGATTTTCACCTCAATGCCGGCAGCATGGATTACGACCTTTCAACCGATGGCTATGATTTCGGCGACCGGGTGCGGGTGAACCTGTAGACGTGGTCGTCGCCACTTGCTTTCTCTCTACCTACAAAACGACAATGCTGCACATCAACGAACACTACCTTAAATTGCAGGCCTCCTATCTGTTTTCCGACATTGCCCGCCGGGTCGCGGCCTTTCAGGAACAACATCCGGAGCGCGAAATCATCAAAATGGGTATCGGCGATGTCACCAACCCGCTGCCGCCAGCCTGCATCAGGGCTTTTCATCAGGCTGTGGACGAAATGGGGACAAGCGAGAATTTTCGGGGCTATGGCCCAGAACAAGGCTACCCCTTTTTGCGGGAAGCCATTGCCACAAATGATTTTCAGAGCAGGAATGCTGAGGTGAGTGCGGACGAGATTTTTATCTCTGATGGCGCTAAATGCGATACCGGCAACATCCAGGAACTCTTTGCACTTGATGCACGGGTCGCCATTCCGGACCCGGTCTATCCCGTGTATCTGGACACCAATGTCATGGCGGGCCGCACCGGCGCCTTTCAGGACGGCCGCTACCAGGGTCTCGTCTATCTGGACTCCACCGCAGAAAATGGCTATGTGCCCAGCCTGCCGCAAGAACCAGTGGATTTGATCTACCTCTGCTTTCCCAATAATCCCACCGGCTCCACCATCACCAAGCCGCAACTGCAGACCTGGGTGGACTACGCCCGCGAACACAAAGCCCTGATCCTCTTTGACGCGGCTTATGAGGCCTTTATCCGCGACGACAGTCTGCCGCATTCCATTTACGAACTTGAAGGCGCGCGTGAAGTGGCTATTGAATTCCGCAGCTTTTCCAAAAGTGCCGGCTTCACCGGTACCCGCTGCGCCTACACAGTGGTGCCCAAGGACTGTGTGGCCTATGACCGCAAGGGCAATACCCACAGCCTGCACGCACTGTGGAACCGCCGCCACAGCACCAAGTTCAATGGGGTCTCCTACCCGGTGCAGCGGGCAGCGGAAGCAGTGTATTCAGAGCAAGGCAAGGCCGAATGTCGGGCGCTTATCAACGGTTATCTGGCCAATGCCCATCTGCTTGGCGAGGCCATGGACAAGCTCGGCTACGCCCATGTGGGCGGCAAGAACGCGCCCTACATCTGGGTGCAGAGCAAGAGGGATTCGTGGGAGTTTTTTGATACACTTTTGGAAAAGGCCGGAGTTGTGTGCACCCCGGGCGCAGGCTTTGGCAAGTGCGGCCAGGGCTATATCCGGCTCTCTGCCTTCAACTCCAGGGCCAATGTAGAGAAGGCCATGGAGCGGATCGCCACCGCCTTCGGTAAATAATCCTGCCTAAAACCGGCAATGCCTGGCTAAAGCCTGTCTAAAAGGCGACGGGCATTGCCGTAGGTGATACGCTCAAATAGTTCCTGCGGCAAACCCAGGGCGCGGAGCCCTTCCAAACTTTTTTTTTGATCTGTCCAGGGTGAGTCAGAACCAAAGAGCAGGTACTCCTGCGGATGCGCCATCAAGAGGCGCTTCAAACGCTCGGCTGGCAAAAAATACGTGCCAAAGGACAACTCCAGATAGACCGGCCTGCCGATCAGCAGGCGCTCCACCTCATCCCAATCATCCCAGCCGCCTACATGGGTGGCGATCAGCTGCAACTTAGGCCAGCGGCGGGTCACCACGTCAATCCGAGCAGGATCGGCCCTGCGCTCCCGCGGGAAAGCAATGTCAAAGCCCGCGTGGATAACCAGCAGCATGCCCAATTCACTCAACTCCTCATACAGAGGAAAAAGGGCCGGATCATCAAGACGGTAGTTCTGATAATAGGAGTGCATCTTGATACCGGCAAAGCCCTGGGCATGCACCTGGCGCACATGGGCCAGGTGCTGTTCATCGCGCGGGTGCACCGATGGCAAGGGGATGATGCGCTCGCTACGAACGGCAGCAGACCAGGCGAGGATATCGCCAAACTGGCCGGGCCGAGTGGCAATGGAACAAAGCACGGCCCGTTCTATACTTGCAGCGTCCATGGAGGCCAGCAGACCTTTGATGGTGCCGTCGCTATAAGCCGTGATGTTGCCGCTCTCTTCCAGCGAGGCCACGGCACGCCGGGCCAGGGCATCGGGAAAGGCGTGGGTATGAAAATCAATACAACCCATCGGCTTGGTGCTTAAAAAAATTAGGAGGCATTAAGGAAGTACAGGCCCAGTTGCAGCACAGCCAAGGCGTAGAGACCGGCGGCCACATCATCAAGCATAATACCCAGGCCACCGTGGATGTGTTGATCCAACCAGCGAATGGGAAAGGGTTTGAAAATATCGAAGATACGGAAGAGGACAAAACCAGCCAAAGCCGCCAGTGGGTGGGCCGGGGCAGCGCACAAGGCAATAAGCTGGCCTGCCACCTCATCAATCACCACCAGGCCCGGATCAGGACGGTCAACCAACTTTTCCGCCGCACCGGCGCTGGCCACGCCAACGAAAAATACTATTCCTACAAAAAGAAGATACAAACCAGTGCTAAAAGATGCAAAATTCCCGACCAGCAGCCAAAGCAGAACGGTCAGAGCCGAGGCCCAAGTGCCTGGCGCTTTAGGCAGATAGCCGCTACCTGCTCCGGTGGCGATAAAGAGAAAAAGCCGATCCATAAGCTTCCGGGGGAATTTGGGTTACCTTGGTGCTTGCTGCTGCGTATTGGCGGGCTCGGATTGCTTGCGCGCCACTGCTGCCGCGCATTCTGCGTAAACCGCACGCAGCGGCACCCCTTGTGCCTCGGCGATCTTGCGGCAGGCCTCGTATTCCGGCGTTATCACCTCACCGGCTGGCGTGCTGATGCTTTTTGCCGCTAGGGGGCCCCAGCAGGTGTTCACGGTTACGGCTTTGCGCGGCAGGAGCATGCGCTCCTCCTGTCGCCAGCGCAGACCAATGGCTGTACTCTCACTTAGAATCACCTCCGCCAGCCGCTGCCGTGCAGCCGTTTCGCAGAGCACACGCAAGAGAAAACCTGGCCGTCCCTTTTTCATCTGCATGGGGATGAGGCTTACGTCAAGCGCGCCGCTTGCCATCAGTCGCTCGCTCACATAGGGCCACAGTTCCGGGTTCCAATCGTCAATATGGGTTTCAAGGACATCGACCGTCTCTGCTTCAGAGATCTTCTTCTCAGCCCTGCCAAGCATCAGTCGCAACAGGTTGGGGCGGCCATCGCTGCGCTCCCTGGAGCCAGCGCCATAGCCGCTCTGCTCAAGCTGCATAGCAGGTATGGGGCCAAAGCTCTGCGCCAGGGTGATAAGCAAGGCTGCACCCGTGGGTGTTACCAGTTCCTGGTCAAGATCCAGGCCATACACCGGCGCACCCTTGAGCAAACGCAAAACTGCCGGGGCAGGCAGGGGCAAGGAGCCGTGGGCTGCCTGCACCCAGCCTCTGGGCATGGGCAGTGGTGAGGCAACCAGGCGCTCGATGCCAAGCCAGTGTAATCCGGCCACGCAACCCACGATATCGGCAATGGCGTCCAAAGCGCCAACTTCATGAAAATGCACGTCCTCAATGGTGCTGCCATGTACCGCCGCTTCCGCCTCGGCAAGTCTAGTAAACACCTGCGCCGCGCCATCCCGCACCTCAGGGGCCAGCCGAGACTCATGCAAAATAGTGTTGATTTCTTTGAGCCCACGGTGATGATGGCTTTCCCGGCAGCGGATAGTGGCCTGCACTACGGCAATTCCCTGCACCATTTGCCGCTGCCAGTGTAAACTGATCCCGTCCAGATCAAGAGCGGCGTAGGCATCCTCCAGCACTGCAGGCGGCAAGCCTGCATCCAGCAAGGCGCCCAGAAACATGTCGCCACTAATGCCCGAAAAGCAGTCAAGATAGGCGGTGCGCATCAGGTAAATACCATTCCCGGCTGGAGCGAATTGCCGCGCAGGCAGGCTGCGACCGGCATCCGCTTTTTGCCTTCAGGCTGAATTTCGTGGAGACACAACATGCCATCAACTGTAGCGACAAAAAGGCCGTTCTGATCGGCACGGCAGATGGTGCCCGGAGCAGCATCGCATGTTTTGGCAACGGCTTGCGGAGCAAAGAAACGATAGCGGACGCCATCAATAAAGCCGTAGGCCGAAGGCCATGGGTCAAGCCCACGGATGAGACAGTGCAGGCGGGCAGTGGGCTGGCTCCAAGCCACATGGCCCTGTGCCTTGCTCAGCATGGGTGCATAACTGGCCTGACCATGATCTTGCGGCTCTGCGGACAAGGTGCCGTTCTTAAGGCCGTCAACAGCCTTGAGCAAGGTTTCTGCGCCAAGCCTGGCCAGGCGCTGGGCCAGGGAGCCGGCGGTGTCTTCCGCGCGGATCTGCTCCCTGGCATACAGCAGCACGGGGCCGGTGTCCATGCCCGCATCGAGTTGCATAATGGTCACCCCGGTTTCCTGATCACCGTTTAAAACTGCCCACTGAATCGGTGCCGCGCCCCGGTATTTGGGCAGAAGTGAACCATGCACATTGATGGCTCCCAGGGGTGCAAGTGTCAGCATTGTTTCGGGCAGAATCCTGCCATAGGCCACCACCACCAGAAGATCCGGCTTGAGTTGGGCAAGCTCTGCCAAAAAATCAGCGCCCTTTACGGAATCCGGCTGAAGCACGGAAACGCCATGGGTCAGAGCCTCAAGTTTGACTGGAGGCGGCTCCAGCTTTTTGCCCCGGCCGCGCGGCCGATCCGGCTGGCAGACCACGGCCACCACTTCATCTGGCCCAGCCAATAGCGCCTGCAGGGAGGGGACGGCAAAATCCGGCGTCCCCATGAATATGAGGCGAAGAGGGCTGGTCACGCTTCGTCTTCTTCCAATATTTTCTTGAGTTTTTTCTTGTAGAGCGCCCGTTTAAGCGTGCTGATCCGGTCGATGAAAAGCGTACCCAACAGGTGATCCACCTCGTGCTGGATGATACGGGCAAAGCGATCCTCTGCGTCAAATTCAAGGGGCT
>CAZEIT010000088.1:0-7363 GCA_964512515.1 uncultured Desulfobulbus sp. | reverse complement strand
TGGCTGCGTATGGCGCGGATTATTTATCTCCGGAGCTTACCCCGCTATCGGCCAAAGAACAGCGTGTTATGGGGTTAATCCGCAACTGGTCTGACAGTGGCGGTGTTGCGGGCAGCCAGTCGTACATGCAGGGCGGCAAGCTGGTGTACGTGCATGGTGCATCTGGGGGAATCCCTACCATCATAGCGGCTCCCTTGCAGGTGGTGGATGTGGAACTTGAGCCAGGCGAAACGGTGAATGAAATCGTGGTGGGCGATTCAGCCAGGTGGCAGGTAGAGAGCGGCAGAGCCGGTGCAAGTACGCATCTTTTTATCAAGCCGATTGACGTGGGTCTGGAGAGCAGCGCCGTGGTCACCACGGATCGGCGTGTGTACCACCTGCGGCTGATCTCCAGAAAGGCAGATTTCACGCCCTATGTGGGTTTTGTGTACGCCTCTGACCTACAGGCCCAGTTGGCAGCAACAAAGGCTCAGGAGAAGCGGACAAAGACCTGGCAGACCACGGATACAGGCGTTGATCTGTCCAATCTTAATTTTGGTTATGAGCTGTCAGGATCCGCACCTTGGAAGCCTGAGCAGGTCTATGATGATGGCCGCAAGATGTATATCCAGCTGCCAGCCTCTGCCAAGACCGGGGAAATGCCTGCCCTGATGGTGAAGAAAGGGGAAAAGGACGTGCTGGTGAATTACCGGGTGAAGGGCCTGACCATGGAGGTTGATGGTCTTTTTCCTCATTTGGCGTTGGTTGTTGGCGTGGGTCGCAGTCAGGAGCTGGTGTCGATCTACAAAAAGGGTTCGCGCGGTGGTCATTATTCCGGGCCATCGTTTGTAAATGATGATTTCGGGGGTGGGCGATGAAACGGGCAATGGGCTTTGGCCTGGCGCTGACTCTGGCCCTTTCTGGCTGTTCAGGAGTGCGCAGCGGCAGTTCGTTCACCGGGCCACTACCTGGCAGCGCGGTGGTCGGCATCTCCTGGGATGCTTCAGAGCGCCTGGCAGAGTTGTACCCGCCAGGCCACACTGCGCTGTATCTCGCCTATCCTGCAGAGGATAAGCGCCAGGCTGGATCAACGGTTTTCGGCGAGCTTTTTGAAAACAACCTCCGCTCAAAAGGCTTTCGGATAGTGCCAGCAGTTGGCTCATCACCCCAGGTGAGTTGGACAGTTGATGCCCTGGGCGACACAGAACCGCCATCGAGCTGGTATCTGCGGTTAAAGGTGGCAGATAAGGGCGGTATGCGGACACTCAGCCGGGTTTATGACGGCCAAGGTGTGCCACAGGGTGGTTTTTCTGAAGGCAGGATTGAATAAGGGGCGAAACGATGACCATGAAGAAATCAGAAAGTATGAAGCACTGGGCTCGCATCAACAATCGCGCTCACCGAACAGAAGAGCCGCCAGAGGACTCGTATTGTGATTGCTGCTCAAACCACCTGCTGTTTGCGATGCGTGACGAACACCATGAGTTCACACTTGGCATTACAACTATTCTGGAATGCCTGCTGGCTGCGGTAGATCAGGGGGCTGTGCCGCCTCTGCCAGACGAGTGGTGGCGTGAGGTTGTAAACCACTACAAGCTGACCACACCCCGGTTTCAGGAAGGCAAGGCTCTCTCCGGGGCGCTTTAGAGGCTGTTATGGAAAACTCACCTAACGAAGTAAAGGTGCCGCAGCCTGGTCGGCGTGGCATGAGCAAACGGCCCATGTACATCGTGATTGGCGTCACCCTGGCGCTGATAGCATCACTTTTCTATGCGATTGACCAGGCAGATAAGCGCAATGCCCGCAGAGAAGCAGAAAACAAGAAGCCCCAGGTTGATGAACGCGCCCTGGTGCAGGGCCAGGGCCAGGGCGTCATTTTTCCGCCTCCGCCGACAACTGGCTCCCTGGTTGAGGGCGCCAGCACAGCGGAACAACCGAAAAAGCCACTGGTCGTGGTCATGCGGGAGCAGGAGCCGGATCAGGAGGCAGAAGCCCTGCGCAAACGCAAAGAGCAGCAGTACTTGGCCGCTCTGTCCTCGCCCATGGTGAAGCAAGGCGGCAGTGGTGGTGCGGATAGCAGCGGTGCAGCCGCCGCGCCGCCTGGTGCTGGCAGAGACCAGGCCGCTCCAGGGCTCCCTGGCCAGGCTTCACAGAACTATGATCCAGCAGCAGACATTGACAAGGAAGGCTTTTTCACTCGCGCAGATACAGCGACCGGAGAGCGTGGCTGGCTGTCGCGCTACACCAGGGAAGAAGGCAGACTCTTGGAGATCAAGACCGGCACGGTGATTCCGGCGGTGATGGTGAGCGGAATCAACTCTGATTTGCCGGGGGTCATGATTGCCCAGGTAAGCCAGAACGTCTGGAACACGGCCAATGGCAAATACCTGCTGATCCCACAAGGATCAAAGCTGTACGGGGTTTACGACTCGCGCGTGGTCTACGGCCAGGAGCGGGTTTTGATAGCCTGGAACCGGGTGATATTCCCGGATGGCAGCTCAGTGACGCTTGGCGCGATGCCAGGCGCGGATATGAGCGGCTATGCCGGATTCAATGACAAGGTGAACAACCATTATATGCGCATCTTCGGCAGTGCGTTCTTCATGTCTGCGATTCTGGGCACCACGGCCTATACGCTTGATAAGGTGGATTCAAACGGCAACAACACAGACAACCCCAGCTTTCAGGATGAAATGATTACTGCGCTTGCGCAGCAGATGGGTAGTGCTGCCATGCAGCTTTTACAAAGAAACCTGAATATCAAGCCAACCCTTGAGATCAGGCCCGGCTACCAGTTCAACGTGATCACCACCAAGGACGTAGCCTTTTCCGAGCCGTACACTCCGCACGATTATGAGGCAATAAATGCAGGCGCAGTACGGCCATAAGAAGGCAGCAAGCGCCACATTGTGGCCCTGGCTGGTGGTAATGGCAGGGCTTTTGTGGGCTTTTTGTGTGTTTTTCTGGTTCAGCGGCAAAATCGGCGCGCTCTACGGTTTTAATTCTGCTCTGGGCATGCCTGTGCAGTTGGGCGCTTTTGTTGGCTACAGCCCGCTTGCAGTCTGGGCCTGGCCGGAAACGGTCTGGACAGCCTCGGCCATCGAGCCCTTGATTCAGCGCAGCCTGATGATCTTTGCCGGGCCGCCCATGCTGGTGTTCCTGCTCATTATGGCCGGTGGCCGTGGACAGAAGGTGGTCAAGGATTTGCACGGCTCTGCGTACTGGGCTGGCAAGAAGGAAATCAGGGACATGGGCTACCTGGACGGCCAGGGCGTGTATGTAGGCGGCTTTTGGGATGCAGGCAAGAAGCGGCAGCTCTACCTGCGGCATAACGGGCCTGAGCATATCCTGTGCTTTGCGCCGACCCGCTCAGGCAAAGGCGTGGGCCTGATCCTGCCCACCTTGTTGTCCTGGCCCCATTCCAGTGTGGTCTTGGATATCAAGGGGGAGAACTGGGCCTTAACCAGTGGGTTTTTGAAGAGCCAAGGCCATACGCTGCTGCGTTTTGATCCGGCTGATCCAGACCGGCAGTCTTCACGTTTTAACCCGCTTGAGGAGGTGCGCCTGTCCACTGGTCGGGCGATTTCAGATGTGCAGCAGTTGGCCACCATGATCCTTGATCCGGATGGCAAGGGGCTCTCGGATTATTGGGAAAAGGCAGCGTTTGGCTTTTTCTCGGCAGCAATCCTGCACGGCATGATTGTCAAGCTGGCTGAGGAGGGCCGCTCAGCCAGCCTCTATGACATCTCGGTAATGCTGGAAGATCACAAACTGCAAACTGAAGCTGAAAACGCTGGCAACAAAAAGGATGAAAACGCCAGCGGTGCCAAAAAGCTGTTTGAAAAGATGATGCACACAGATCACGCCAAGATGCTGCGCGATTTGTTCCCGGAGATCGAGAACGACCTGAGCGAAGCGGCCCATGTCTTTATTGCCGCCGGGGCTGCGGGGATGCTTGCAAAAGCGCCAAAGGAGATGGCAGGCGTGGTCAGCCAGGCCACCTCAAATATGAGCCTGTACCGTGATCCTATTGTTGCCCGTAATACGGCCTGCTGTGATTTCCGCATCGCTGATCTTATGAACCACGAAACACCACTGAACCTGTATCTGGTGGTGAGTCCGGCGGATATTGACCGCACCAGGCCCCTGTTCCGGATATTCGTCAGCCAGCTATCCGGTCGGCTGATGGAGAAGATGGAGTTTTCCGGCGGCGGCACCAGGGCGACGTACAAGCACCGGCTTTTGTTGATGTTTGATGAGTTTACCAGCCTGGGCAAGCTTGCCATTATCGAGCGGGCTGTCGCGTACATGGCTGGCTACGGTATCAAGGGCTACTTCATTGTGCAGTCCACCAAGCAGCTCAATAAAGAGTACAGCGCAGAAAATGCCCTGATGGAGAATTGCCATGTGCGCATTGCCTATGCGCCCAACACGGTTGAAACAGCGGAACTGCTCTCAAAAATGACCGGCACCACAACCGTGGTACAGCACAAGAAATCAATTTCCTCCGGTAAAGGCGGTCGCAGCGTCTCTTACAATGTTCAGGAAGTGGCCAGGCCGCTTTTGACGCCGGATGAGTGTATGCGTCTTCCAGGCATCAGGAAGTCAAAGGTTGGCCTGTTTGGGAAGCATACCACCATAGAATCAGGCGATATGCTGATTTTTACCGCAGGGCATCCGGCCATTTATGGAAAACAGATTCTGCATTTTGTTGATCCGGTTTTTCTGGCGCGGGCCTCGATGCCTCCTGCCGCTGCAGAAAGCCTGTATTTCCGGCAAGAGCGGATCAAGCCAGTGCAAGCCAAGCCGGTAATGGAAGAATCAACGGCTGACGTTTACCTGCGCTACCTCGATGACCTGCCCGAAGGGATAGCGGAGGACGTATGAACTCAGCGTTTAACAGCCTTTTCCAGAGTCTTTGCCACCCACTTGTTGAGGCTTACGCCGTCTCGCGCCGCCATCATGGCAATGCGCTGATGCACCTCGGGCTGGAGGCGCACATTGAAGTTACCGGAAAAAGGTTTTCCAGGCTCTCTTCCTTTTTTGGCGCAATACTCCAAGTACACCTCAATGGAGTCGGCCATCGCGGTTTTCAATTCGTCGATCGAACGACCCTGGAAGGTGATCACGTCGGCAAGGTGCAGCACATCGCCGTGGAAAATATCCGCTTCCGGATCGTATTCAAAGCTGCCCTGGTATCCTTTGTAAGTCAGTATATTCATGGTTTGATTCCTGCATTTTCAAGAAAACGTCTCACGGATTTGACCGCACCTTTGTCGGTATCCGGTTGTGGATGCGGACGGTGGAAATGGGCGAAACATCCGTTGATATCCACGCATATTCGTGAACCCCGTGCTTCCTCAATAACCCCGCCACAAGCCTTGAACAGGGCCTCGATGTCAGCCCATTTCAAATCGGCCTTCACAGGATCCGCGAAGATAGCTGCCAGTGTCTTACGGTGTTTGCTATTCATGAGAGGAATGATACTACATTTCAGTTGCAAATCAAGCAGGATCCGCATGTTCAGCCTGGTTGTTGCAATCTTTATCGTTATGGCATTTTTCGCCTGGTTAGCTGGTTTCCGGGTGAATGTGACAGCCAGCCTGCCGCTTGGGTTGTATCGGCTCACGAATGAAGTACCACAACGGGGTAGCATTGCTTTTTTCTGTTTGGAGTCGCCAGAGTTTCGCCGCCTGGCCAGAGAGCGGGAGTATGTAGGCCCAGGCGGCTGCCCTGGTGGCATTCGCGCCCTGGGCAAAGAGGTGTATGGCCTGCCTGGTGATCTGGTTGGCATCGAGGCGGATGGCTCAATCAGCATCAACAACCAGGTGATTGCTGGTAGTGCTGCAAAGACTCTCGACAGCAAAGGGCGACCCATGCCTGCTTCGGCATTGTCTGCCGGTCTTATTCCGCCAGGTCAGGCGCTTATGCTGTCGCTGCATCACCAGGGCAGCTTTGACGGACGTTATTTCGGGCTGATTGACCTGACGAATATTCATCCGGTTAAAGGTGTTTTAACACTTAATTAAATATTAAAAATGAGGAAAACCAATGCTTAATAAAGTCATGTTGATTGGCCATCTGGGCGCTGATCCTGAGCTGCGCTACACGCAGTCAGGCGCTGCGGTTGTATCGCTTAGCCTGGCCAGTACAGAGCGCTGGAAAGGCCCGGATGGCCAGCCGCAGGAACATACCGAATGGCACCGTATCGTTGCCTGGGCAGGGCTTGCTGAGATTTGCCACCAGTACTTGCATAAAGGCAGCCGTATTTATGTGGAAGGTAAGTTGCGGACAAACAAATGGCAGGATCAAGCTGGTGCGGATCGCTACAGCACCGAGATTGTTATCCATGACATGAAAATGCTCAACCCGCGCAAGGAAAACGGTTCGGCTGCATCCCATGACGAGACAACGTTTCAGGGGTCAGCAGCCCCTGTGGATGAACCCCCATCATTTTGAAGCCAGGAGGAGAACTATGCCAGAGGACAAGAACTATCTGGAAGCGGCAGCCGCAGCAGTAGAGCGTGAGATGTTGGAGAATCCAGGTGTAGCAATCCCGGTTGATCCGGATGTGGCGGCTTACATGGGAGCCATGGAGGATGATGCCATGAGCTTTGAAGATGCCCTGGAGTCAGCCAGACCAGAGGAGGCAGATTGATGGCCGAAGATAAAAAACCTTTTCATCAGCGCGTAGCTGAGGAGTGCATTGAAGCGCTCAGGAACGGCACTGCCCCCTGGATCACTCCCTGGGAGCCGGGGCAGATGCCAGGATCGCCTGTCAACGCGCTGACTGGCAAAGCCTATCGCGGCATCAACCGCATCATGCTGGCTATGCAACAGGGTAGCCATATTGACCCACGCTGGTGCACCTACAAGCAGGCGCAGGAGTTGGGCGCACAGGTCAAGAAGGGCGAGAAAGGCACAACCGTCCAGTACTGGAAATTTCAGGAGGAGCGTTTGCTTAAAGACGAGCAAGGCAAGCCCTTGCTTGGTGAGGACGGGCAGAAGCGCTACTCAGTGGCAGAGCTTGAGCGGCCTCGTACCTTTTATGCCACGGTTTTTCATGCCTCGCAGATCGAGAATCTGCCGCCCTTGCCGGAACGCGCCACTGAGCCACAAGCAGAGTGGGAGCGCCACCAGGCAGCGGAACGCTTACTTGCCGCATCGAACGCGAAAATATTTAACGACCAGGTGATGCGGGCCTATTACCAGCCATCACGTGATGAAATCCATCTGCCGCCGCAAGGGCAATTCACAAGCCCTGACAAGTATTACGCCACTGCTTTGCATGAGTTAGGGCACTGGTCAGGGCATGAGAGCAGGCTTGACCGTGACATACAGCACCCCTTTGGCAGCGAAGGATACGCGCGGGAAGAGCTGCGGG
>CAZEIT010000087.1:0-7435 GCA_964512515.1 uncultured Desulfobulbus sp. | reverse complement strand
TTAAAACTTTCCATGGGAAAACTCCGTGGGCCTCTGGCCCGGTTGATGGTTTGTTTGCACTTCCATCAAAACGGAGTTCTCCCCTCTTTACAAGGGACCACTGTCAGGTCAGATCGAAACTACTACATATTACGGCTTGGCCTGGTTCTCGGCCAATAACCCTTCCAGGTATCGCTTAAGCACAACCGCTTGGTTGTGCTCCTCATCCTTTGCTCCATAAAGCAGCGTGAGGCTAGACTTTGCTTCATGATCCGCAAGGAAGCTGACAACTGCAGGATTCTCCTGCAATTCAGCAAAGTAGCGCTTCTGGAATGCTTCCCATTTGGCAGGATCATGCCCGAACCACTTTCGCAGCGCAGCACTGGGTGCAAGCTCCTTCAACCACTCATCAACCTGAGCTTTGTCCTTGCTCATGCCTCTTGGCCAGATGCGATCCACCAATACCCTTAGGCCATCTCCTGTAGCTGGCTCGGCATACACGCGCTTTATCTGAATCTGCATAACAGCACAACCCTCTAATCTCTTCTTTGTTCTTCACAATCCTTGAGACGTAAGCGCAATTGTCGCTCCTCCTGCCATTTTTCCGTTTCATCGCGGACAACAGCCACTACAGCCTGCACCTTGCCTTCTTTTCCAGGCGCATGCAAGAGCGCCACTGTAAAGGCAATGGAGAGATTGCGGCCATCCTTGTGCAGCGCCGGTACCCGTAGTACGCTCGCACCATACTTGGTTTGGCCACTTGCCACGGTTTTGAAAAAACCCTCATTATGCCGCGCCCGCAGGCGGTTTGGTATGATGATATCAAGCGATTGCCCCAGGGCCTCTTCAGTGCTAAAGCCGAAGATGCGCGCAGCAGCAGGGTTCCATAAAACAATGATGCCCTTTCTGTCCACGGCAAGGATGGCATCGCCAACAGCGGTAAAAAGTTGGTTCAGATCAATGGAAGTCTTGGGGCCAGGATTCATAGACGCCTCTCAATCTGTACAGTTTGTATCAGGAAATGAGCCCACAGAGGCGAGGCGCATGCCTCCAGCAAACACCTCCCCTCCCCGAAGTATCCTTGAACTGGAGTTAAAATCAGCCTCCCTGGAGATATTTTTTCTCAAAGGTATCCAACATGGCATGGAGTTGGTCATGGATGCCCGGCCCCATCACCGTTTCTTCGAAATGCTCGAACTCCTGCAAGAGTTTTTTCTGCAGCTCAGGCGCAAGAATCTTGTCGCCCATGGGAAATAAGACTGTATTTTCTTTCTGGATATGAGAGCGGAGCAAAGTAGCATAGTTTTCCGCTGCCACGCTGAACGCCTGGCTATTCCACGCCTCTCCGGCAAGGGCGTCTGTCATTTCCTTGATATACTTGCGGCCCAGTTCATGCTCGATAAGCATCTGGCCGATCGGCCCGTTTTCCTTGGGAATGCCTGCCTGTTCCAAAGCCGGAAAGAACAGCCCCTCCTCCTTGCCATGGTGGCATTTGTCGGCAAAAAGGCGCAGAAATTCCACCATCTGCACATAATCATCCTTGGCAATGGTGCTGCCGCTCCTAAGCTGCGCCACCATTTTATCCAGAAGATTCAGCCCAAACAAAATACCCTCATGTTCGTTTCTTAAATCTTCACTTGCATAATCCATCAGCTTATCCTCCTAAAAGATGGTTCTCAGGTGTCTACAGCCTCAGTTTGCAGTGCTTACCGGGAGTAGTCTCTTTTTATGAAAGAAAAAACGGCAAAGAGCAGCATTGGCAACACGCCAAAAAGCAGAAAGATCACATCAGCAATGATCCGTACCCACTCAATGGTATGGAACAGACCGCTCATCACAAATTCCTCTGTACGTGCATGCCAGTAGCCATGCTGCAGCACATCCCACAGCTGCACCACTCCACCAGGGAAAAGATCCAGGATGACCATCAGGGCAAGCCCGATATTCAGCCCCCAAAAACCGATGCGCACAAATCGTTCACTGCGGCTCCACACCGCATCACTTTGCATGGCGCGCATGCAAAAGACGAGCACACCCAGGGCCAGCATGCCAAAGACCCCGAACATGGCTGCATGGGCGTGGTTGGCGGTCAGGATGGTGCCCATTTCAAAGTAGGACACGATTGGCGTGTTGATAAGAAAGCCAAATACTCCAGCCCCCACAAAGTTCCACACGCCCACGGCAATAAGAAAGTAAATGGCCCATTTCTGCCTGCTGGCCATATCCGAGCCATCGGCAAGCCTGTTGCGGCCGCGCAGATGGATGAAGCCTGATGCCTCCACCGTCAACAGAGTGAGCGGCACCACTTCAAGGGCTGAAAAGCTGGCGGATAAGGCCATGTTGGCCACACCCTGACCAGTGAAATACCAGTGGTGGCCGGTACCGATAATGCCACCGCTCAGAAAGAGGATCGCATCCAGGTAGACGATGCGGGTGGCGGCCCGGGTGCTGACAATACCCATAGAGCAGAACATGATGGCCACCAAAGTGGTGGCAAAGAGTTCAAAGAATCCTTCCACCCAAAGGTGGATGATCCAGAAACGCCAGTTGTCAATAACAGCAAAATTGCTTTCAGGGCCATAGAACAGGGCGGGCAGGTAAAACAGGGGGATTGCTACGGCTGCATACAGAAAAAGCGCGCTCAGACCGGAACAACCTCCCTTGGCAATAGCCGGGCGCAGGGCCCTGAACATGAGCACGATCCAGTACACCAGCCCTGCAGCCAAAAGCAGTTGCCAGAAACGGCCCAGGTCAAGGTATTCCGAGCCCTGATTGCCCAGCCAGAACCAGAGGCTACCCAACCAGTCATTGATGCCGAGAAATTCACCGGCCAGGCTTCCCAGTACCACTACTAAAAGTGCGAGAAAAAGCAGATCAGCCCCACGTTTCTGGCCGGCCGGTTCATGACCACCTACCCAGGGAGCAAGGAAAAGCCCTCCGGCAACCCAGGCAGTGGCAATCCAGAAGATTACCAGTTGCAGGTGGTAGGTGCGCAGCAGATTATAGGGGAAAAGCTCCAGGATGAAATCCAGGCCATAAAAACCGTAGGGCTCCACCCGGTAATGGGCCAGCCCGCCACCAATCAGGGTTTGCAGAAAAAACAGCAGCGCAACAATGAGAAAATATTTGCCCGTGGCCCATTGGCTTGGAGTGAGCGTCCAGGAACTGGGTGGAGCCGGAAGGGCTTGCAGGTCACGCTCATCCCCCTCCCAACCAAGAAAATTATATCTGCCAAAGATGAAAAGCACTAGCCCCAGGCCGCCCAAAAGCATGACCAGGCTCAGTGCACTCCAGATATAGGCATAGCTTGAGGGAAGGTTGCCTGCCTCGGGGTCATAGGGCCAGTTGTTGGTATAGGTGTAATCCTTGCCGGGCCGGTTGGTGCTCGTGGCCCAGGTAGCCCAGGCAAAATAGGCGGTCAGGTTCTGCAGTTCCTCCGGGTTTTTAATGTAGTTTGCAGGCAGACCAGGTGCAGTGTGAGGCTTGGTAAAATATTCCTGCCAGTACGGCAAAAGTGCTGTATAGGCGGCTTCCTCTACAGGGGAAAAGCTGAGCGCCTTGGTGGCAGGGTCGTACTGATTGCGCTTTAACTGAGCAATCAAGTCCTGTGACACCTGGTGCTGCTCTTCAGGCTTGATCTCCGCAAAGGCGCGGCCAAAATGAGCTTGAGCCAGGAATTCCTGTCCTATCTTGACGGTCCTGTGCAGATATTCAGCGGTATAATCCGGGCCGAGGTAGGCGCCATGACCCCAGAGGGTGCCATGCTCCATCAGGGCGTATTTCAGAAAAACCCCCTGCCCGGCATTGATCTCCTCCTTGCTGAACAAAAGCTGACCCTGCTGGTTGACTACCCTGTCCGGCACGGGTGGGGCATTGGTGTAGGTGAATACGGTGAGGATGCCAAGGGTCATGAAGCCGATAATCATCACAATGATGACGCTATGCTTCCACCAGGGCGACAACGGTTCTTCAGGCGGCTTGATCATGGCTCTCCTTGCTGCGGCGTATGTTGAAAGGTTTGCCGCACACCTGGAGCGCATGCGGCCTGCTATGGTTTTACCTGGATTCCCCTGCGGTAGATGGTAAAAACCCTGGGAGCAGTACGACGCATGATCTCCAAGTCTCCGGCAAGCATGGCTTGCACCAGCAGTCCCTGAACAATGCCGACAAAGAGCGTCACTGCCACCTCAACTTCCAGATCGCTGCGAAGCTCGCCCTGCTCCTTGCCCTGCTCTATGCACTGGCTGAGACGGGCTCGATAAGTCTGCATCAGCTTGCGGGCAATCTCCTTGGCAGCAGTGGTCTCGGCGCGCTGTAGCTCGCCAAACATGATCCGAGGCACACCCGGATGGGTCGAGACAAACTCCACATGGCTGAAAAACATCGCTTCCAGGGCAGCCAGGGGCGAATCAGCAAGCCTGGCAGCCTGCTCAATTTTCTGTAACAGCCCTTCGGCCACCCATTCCATCACTGCCTGCCAGATTGCTTCCTTGCTTACAAAATGCCGGAAAAGCGCGCCCTGAGTCAGGTGCATGTGCCTGGCAATGGCTGCGGTGGTGATTTCGCTGGGGTTGTGCTGGGCAGCAAGTTCGATCACCGCTGCCACAGTCGCGGCCCGCCTTTCAGCCGCAGGAAGATGTTTAGGTTTGGTGTTCATCAGCAACAAAGTGAGTATTTGATTACTATCAGAATGGTCGGATGTCTACAAGTATTTTCCTGATAGTGCAACCTGTTCTGCGAAACCTGCATTCGAGAAAACACTGGAGTGGCCGCAAGCTGCCATAGTTATCCGTACAACAGAAGAAAACTCGAACCTTCTAAAAATATTAGCAA
Organism: uncultured Desulfobulbus sp.; assembly: GCA_964512515.1. Classification (GTDB taxonomy): domain Bacteria; phylum Desulfobacterota; class Desulfobulbia; order Desulfobulbales; family Desulfobulbaceae; genus Desulfobulbus. Next base: position 2,623 of record CAZEIT010000087.1, on the reverse strand, counting down.
TTTTAATATCATATCAAATTGCTGTCTATGTCGGCATCGGAAAATGTTTGTTGGAGCACCTATATGTAGGTGCTCGTCGCATTTGCTTCGCCTCCTTGATATCATCTTTGACCTGGAACTGGAATAAGGGCCAAGCAATACTGGCAAAAACCATCTAATTTGTGGGTCATCAAACTTATCAACTCCCTGGCATGGAAGGGTTCCGTTACCAAGGTCAATACAGGGGGAATATGCCAAAAATTATCAATTGCGGGGTAATGAGCGCAAAGCAGCACATCAGAAGGGGCGAAGAGGGGCGGGCAAGTTGATAAGATGATTGGAGTCTGAACCGAAGCATAGAAGGCCAGAGCGGACGCGGGTCTACGGCCTGCAAACACACCTGTGAGAAAAAAATCAATCCTGATTTTCCGGATCCATACCTGGCAGGGGCAGAGGAGCTGCCTCCACATCCTGCGGCGTTTTTTTTCCGCTGATGTCCGTGATGCGCCGCACCTTTCTGGTGCTAAGCCGTTTTCCTATGGCGCTCACTCCCTTAATGAGCGTCTCGCCAAAATCCACTTCCAAGGCATTGTACTTGGCCCTGGCCGCAGGCATCAGGCTGACTCGTACGCGCACTCCCTCCTTGCCGGTTTGCAAAAATAGGATGCTTGAGCGCCTGTCCGGCTCAAAGAGGCGGTATTCCCGGTTGAGGATAAACTTGGGGGTAAGAAAGCGCTTGATGTACACCAGATTATCCGGGCCATTACGATAGAGCAGGTTAAAGACCGTGTCGTTTTCCACCACGCCCATCCAGTACAGATCCGACCCGACAAAAAACTTGTCTACCATGGGCACCACTTTGTAGAGCCCATCCTTGAAGATGAGTAGCAGGCGGTCGTACTCCGAGGCCTGGCACTCCATCTCGCAACTGCCCATCTCCGCCTTGATGCGGTGGCCGATAAAACCACTTTCCCGATGAAAGCAGACAGTGAGGTTGGAGAGCGCGGCGGCGCGGGCATCCACCTCGTCAAAGGCCTTGAGCTCACTTGTACGGGGAAAGGTGTCCTGATAACGGCTGAGTAACTCCTCAATATATCCGATGGTATAAGCCACCATGTCGGTGAGGTGTTTGGTGATGGTGGCAATGGCCTTTTCGATATCGCGCAGTTCTTTTTGCTGGCGGTTGATATCGTAGCGGGAAATGCGCCGAATTTTGATCTCCAGCAGCCGCTCGATATCCTCGCCCGTAACCGCCCGTTCCAATTCCTTGGCAAAGGCCATCAGTGCCTCGCGAATGGTGCTCAGCACAGCCTTGTAGTTGGTGACTTCCTCAATCTGTTTATAGAGCCGCTCTTCAATAAAAATCTGCTCCAGCTTGCGGGCATGCCATTTCTCGCGCAGCCGGTCCAGCTCGATATTGAGCTCGGTCTGCAGATTTTTGACCAAAAGCCCGGTGTTGCGGGTCAGTACCTCCTCCACCTGCAACTGGCGGGGCATGTTTTCTTCGATGGCCACCAGACTGGGCGATATGCTCAGTTCGCAGTCGGTAAAGGCATAGAGTGCGTCAATGGTTTCCTCGGCATAGACTCCTCTTGCCAGCTTGATTTCCACCTCCACCTTTTCGGCAGTGTAGTCGTTGATAGAGGCGATCTTGAGTTTGCCCGCCTTGGCCGCCTTTTCAATGGAGTCGATCAAGGACTGAGTGGTCATACTGTAGGGCAGCTCTGTGATGACAATGGTCTTTTCATCGGGCTGGCTCAGTCGGACCCGGCAGCGCAAACGGCCGTTGCCGTGGTTGTACTCGCTTACGTCCACAATGCCGCCCCTGGGGAAATCCGGGTAGAGGGTAAATTCCTCCCCGCGCAGGCAGGCAATCTGCGCCTGCAACAGTTCGCAGAAGTTGTGCGGCATAATCTTGGTGGCCATGCCCACAGCAATGCCTTCTGCCCCCATCATCAAGAGCAACGGAATCTTGGCGGGCAGGCGCACCGGCTCCTGCATGCGGCCATCGTAGGATTCGACAAACTCGGTCAAATCCTTGTTGAACAGGGTTTCCCTGGCCAGCGGCGTGAGACGGCATTCGATATACCGGGCCGCCGAGGCCTGATCGCCGGTGAAGATGTTGCCAAAGTTACCCTGGCGGTCGATCAAATAGCCCTTGTTGGCCAGGTTGACCAAGGCATCGAAGATGGACTGATCCCCATGCGGGTGCAGTTTCATGGTCTCGCCGACCACATTGGCCACCTTATGAAAGCGGCCATCATCCATGTTGCTAAGGGTCTGCAAGATGCAGCGCTGCACCGGTTTTAAGCCGTCATCCACATCTGGAATGGCCCGGTCGCGGATGACATACGAGGTGTAGTCGAGAAAGTTGGTGTCAAAAAGCCGGTGCAAAACACCGCGCACTTCCATGCCTTCGCTGCTCATACCAGGTTCACCACCAAATGCTCCATAATGTACTGCTTGCGCTCCGGCGTGTTTTTGCCCATGTAGAAACGCAGCACCCGGCCCACTTCACTTAAGCTGTCCAGCCGCACTGGCTTAATGCGCATGTCTGCGCCAATGAACTGCTTGAATTCCGGCGGGGAAATTTCTCCCAGCCCTTTGAAGCGGGTGGTTTCAATGGAGCGGTCACCCTTGCCCT
>CAZEIT010000086.1:0-7494 GCA_964512515.1 uncultured Desulfobulbus sp. | reverse complement strand
TCCTCAACAGCTCGCTTAACGGCGACGGCAATGACACCGGCTTCAGCATGGTGCAGGCCAACCACCTGGCAGACCAGGATCAGGCCTACGACATCAAGATGCAGAATGGCGGTGCGGAAAACCACCTGAGCGCCAATGCCGGCGACGCCTATGGCGCGGAAGGCATGGACGGCAAGGGATGGGACCTCAAGGCCGGCGACGACGCAGCAGGCACCAGCACTGCGGATGCATCGGCAATCCTTGCAAATTCCGGCTTCCATCTGGAACTGGTGCAGGGCGCCAACATGCTCTCCAATGCCGTTGACGTCACGATCACAGGCGGTAACTCGCATGTGTCTGATGTCGGTGAGGATCACTCCTGATACCCACCTCTTGACGAAAAGAGCTGCACCGGCACCCGATCCAGTTCCAGCCCTTCGCGGAAACAGTTGGTGAGGTAGCGCTGGTAGGAAAAGTGGACGCCGTCCGGGTCGTTGGTTACCACTACGAAGCGCGGCGGTGCGGTGGCAAGTTGCGAGGTGTAATAGAACTTCAGCTTGCGGCCCTTGTGGTAGGGCGGCTCGTGCCGTTCTACGGCCTCGGCCAGCAGCCGGTTAAGGGCAGCGGTGGGAAAACGTTGATGAAACTGCCGCTGCATCTTGCCCATCTCCGGGAACAGGCGTTTGATGCCCGTGCCCTCGTGCGCCGAAACCTTGAGCACCGGCGCAAAGGGAATGAACTTCAGGGCCAGGTGCACCTCGTCCAAGAGCTGCAACTGGCGCTTGCGGTCGTGTTCGAGCAGATCCCATTTGTTGATCAGCACCATCAGGGCCCGGCCCTGTTCCTGGGCATAGCTGATCACCTTGGTGTCCTGCTCGGCAATGCCCTCGCCCGCATCCAGCAGTATCAGGGCGATATCACAGCGGCCAATGGCGCGCAGGGTTTTGAGAATGGAGAATTTTTCCAGCTTGTCCTTGGTCTTGCCCTTGCGGCGTATGCCTGCGGTGTCGATGAGCAGGTAGGAGTACTGACCGTAACTGAGGCGGGTATCGACCGCATCACGGGTGGTGCCAGCCACCTCGGAGACCAGCATGCGGGTCTCGCCGGTAATGGCGTTAATCAGGGATGATTTGCCCACATTGGGCCTGCCCAAAAAGGCTACTCGCAGGGTATTTTCCGGTAACTCTTCATGGCTGCTGTCCTCGTTCAGAAGCGGCAGCAGGCCCTCCATCAGCTCGTCAAAGCCGTAACCATGGTCAGCGGAGAGCGGCCACAGCCGCTCGGCCCCCAATTCCCAAAAAGGCCCCAATAAGCTGTCTTCCAGGTCAGGGCTGTCAATCTTGTTGACGATATGGAACACGGTTTTCTGCGAACGCCGCAGCAGATCCGCTATTTCGGTGTCGTTGGGGTTGAGCCCCTCCCGGCCGTCCATCAGAAAGAAGATGATATCCGCCTCTTCAACGGCCAAGAGGGCCTGCTCGCGAATGTGGCTGTTGATGTTGGCCACGCGGTCTTCATCCTCTTCAATGCCGCCGGTGTCCACCAGGGTAAAGGCATGATCCTCCCATTGAATTTGGGCGTAGTGGCGATCCCGGGTAACGCCGGGGGTGGGATCGACCAGGGCGTCTCGCCGCCGGGTCAGGCGGTTGAACAGGGTGGATTTGCCAACATTAGGTCGGCCGATCAGGGCGATAAGGGTCGTTGCGGTCGTGCTCATAGTTGTATTCCACACCCGTTGAGCGGGCGGTAGTGCAGGTAAGCGGGATGACTTAACCTGGGTGATCAATCTGGAGCTGGAATAGGGTGCCGGCTGCCGGCCATCCAACTGATTACTCAAAGTGATTATTCAATTTGAGCGGTCAATTTCTGACAGCATTGCAGGCTCAGGCGGCGCAGGCCAGCATAACGGGCAAACTCAGTCTGTGCAAGCAGGGCCGCAAGCGAAGCTGCGGCTGGCCGCAGGAACTGCGCAAAAAAGGGCTTGGCCTTCACCTGGCTTAAAAAGGCAAAGGCGCCCAGCATCTGCATGTTGCGGTGTACGGCCAGATACAGGTATTCGTGGCAGAACTGCTCGCGGTCATAACTGATTTCACGGTTGAGCGCGTTCAGATACCTCTCAAGTAAATGGCTCTGCATGGCGGTAGGCAGGGCCGCGTAGGGGTCGAGTAAAAGCGAGGCCACATCGTAGGCCAGTGGCCCCAGCCGACCACCCTGGAAATCGATGAAACCAGGTTTGCCTGCGGTCAACATGATGTTGCGGCTTTGGAAATCCCGGTGGAGAAAATAACGGCCAGGCGTTGCCGCAGCCTGCTCCGCCAGGCGGCGGCACTCTTCGGCAAGCTCGGCTGTATCAAAGGAAAGCCCGAGTAAATCCCGGCACAGGGCGCGCAGAAAATAGCCAGACTCACGCTCCTGCATAAAGGCGCTATCAAAACGAGGTGTGTCCCAGCACCAGTCAGGATCAAAGCCTTGAGCGGCCCGCACCTGCATGTGGGCAAGGGCTTGCAGGCTTTCTTCGTAGAGGCGCAAACGAAGAGATTCCTGGCCAGGGCCAAGGGCGTTGCCGTGCAGAGTCCTGTTGCCGAAATCCTGACAGAGCACCAGACCGTTCACATCATCCCAGGCATATATTTCTGGAGTAGGTGCGCCCAGGCTGTGCAGGTGGCGGCCAATCAAGGCCACGCTTCTGGCCTCGGCCATTTCCCTGGCATTTGCCTGCCTGGGCGGGAGTATAGCCAAAAACGAGCCTCTGTCATTGCGCAGCCGGAAAAACCGTCGTGAAGAGCCATCCGCGCTGATGGTCTCCACCTGTGGCGCAGTACTGTGCCAGGTTTGGGCGCGGGCGCCAAGAAGTGCTGCCGCCTGCTTGATCAGGATATGAGATTCCATCAGGGCGTGGCCTCCGGCGCTGGAACCAAACCAGGCTTTTCATCGAGATTTTCATCAAAAGCCACTTCACCAGTGAGGATACGAAAGCGATGCCTGGCCTTTGCCGGAATACGCGCGCCGTCCCACACCACACAGTCGCTCAGCTCTGCCCCTGCACCAATCTGCGCGCCTGCGCCGATACAGCCCCAGCCGCTAAGCCGCACATTGGGGCCGACTAAAGCGCTGCTGTCAATAAGCCACTGGTCTGGCTGCGGCAACAGGGCCTTATGCAGGAGCAGGTAATCTTTTGGGGTGCCCATGTCCTGCCAAAAGGCGCCATCTACCCGCATGAGCCCGATGGTGCCGGTGGCGGCCAGTTCTTCATACAGATCAATGATATGAAAAAAAGAGCCCTGCGGAATACGCGCGATCACTTCCGGGTTCACCACCTGCAGGCCGGTGAAGGCAAGCGCGCCCGCGCCGCCTTTGAAATGCGTAACCTGGCTGCCCTCTGTCTGCACGGTATTGAAACGGGGCAGATCGTGCAGGGCTATGGTCACCGCATTGCCACTTTCCAGATGGTGCTGGTACAGGTCTTGGAGGGAGACATCATGGTAGACATCAGCGTTGACCACCAAGACAGGCTCACGGCTCAGGTTGGGCAAGGCCCTACGCAGGCTGCCGCCCGTGCCCAGTATCTCCGCTTCGTACTGCAATCGCACTGCAGGCCAGCCGCCAAGCGCTGCTTCAATCTGCTCGCCCAGATGATGGGCATTAACAATAATGCGCTTAAAGCCGCTGGTCTGGAGGCGCTCAAGTTGCAGATGCAAAAGCGGCCGGTTCAGTACCGGAAAGAGTGGCTTGGGGCGCAGATTGCTATAGGGCTTGAGCCGGGTGCCGAAACCTGCGGCAAGGAGTATGGCCTGCATGAAAAATGGAATAAAATTGACGGTAACGGGGAACTTGTTCCATTTACAGATCAAAGGTGATATTAAGGAGGCAAGCGCAAATGCGAGGCAGGCGTACATAAAAGTACTTTAAGGAGCATTTGCTGGAGCCGATACAGATAGGACTTTGATATAGAAATGAAATCAGTTACATACGATACGGTATATTTGAGCAAATCTGATACCCATATCTAGCATTCCTGACCCTCAAGAGTATTGTGCCTGCTTACGCTTTGTTTTGCTAAGGAAAAGTGAGGCAGGGGAGCGAAATTACCCTGCAGCAAGGAACAGCTCCAGAAAACAAGCCGATCGCATACGACTGCGCATTCTACTTGATAACATATTGAACTCTCATGAAAATGCTGTTGCGAACAAAATCTAGCCTGATGCTGACCACCATGGTGGCCATTGGTGCGCTGTGCTGCGGATCACCGCTTGCCCTGGCTGCGGAGAACGAGAACAGCACGGCCGTTGCCACCGGCCAGGAACTCAAGCGTGCCGCAGAAGACGAACCGGCTTCGACGGAGGAAGATCAGGAGGATGAGGACTTGCCTGTCCTGGATTCCTCCCGCGAGGAAGTACGGGAAGCAACCGAATGGGTGGCGCGAGGGGTTGACAGTTGGTTTGGGAACAAACCCTTTGAAGAGGGCGGCAAAGTAACCAAGGGCCGCATCCGAACCAGGGTGGTGTGGCGGGAACACGACGAGGTGGATTTTAACCTGCGTTTCCGAGTGAGCATGCGCCTGCCCAACCTGCAGGACAAGGCCTATGTGCTTATTGGCAGTGAAAATGAACGGGACATGGTGCGAGACCGGCCCGACACGGTTATGGATCAGCAGCGTCTGCTCAGGGAAAGCAAGCGTGATGACGAAACCTTTTTTGCCGGCATAGGCCTGCGCCTGCTTGATGAGGTCAGTGTGAGCGTTGGCCTGCGCGATCTGCACAAACCGTATATCAAGCTGCGCTACCGCTACGAGTGGTATGTTGGTGAACAAAACCGCATCTCCTTTCAGGAAACAGGTTTCTGGGCCCTGAACGATGGCTTTGGCGCCACCACTTCACTTGATCTCGAGCACGCCTTTTCCCCAGTTCTGAGCGCGCGCTGGCTGAATTCCGGCACGATTTCGGAGGAGGATGACGGGCTCGACTGGTACAGCTCGATCGGGCTCTACCGCATGTTTGGCGAGCAGAGGCAGCTTTCCGGTGAAGTGCTGGCCGATGGGGAAACCGGTGACGAGGTTGACGTGGAAGAGTACGGCATCCTGGTGAAATGGCGGCAGCCGGTTTACAAGGATTGGCTTTTGGGTGAACTGAGCGCCGGCCATTACTGGGAGCGGGAAAGCCTTGCCGCAGACCGCGAAGGAAAGTGGGCCCTGGGTGTGGGCCTGCAGATGAATTTTTAACCGTGCCTTATAACGTACCTGGCCGATACACGATGATGCGGTCTTCAGGCTGAGCATTTCAAAATATCCCCACCAATACGTAAAAAACCGCCATGATTACCTTGCTTGATTACGGTGCCGGCAATGTGCGTTCAGTGGTCAATGCCATTGAGCGCCTGGGCGAAACAGTACAACTGGTGCGCCATGCGGCAGATCTGGAACGGGCCGAGCGCCTGGTCTTTCCGGGGGTAGGCTGCTTTGGCGCGCTGATGCGCGCCCTGCGGGAGCAGGGCATGCGCGAGCCTTTGCTGCGCTATTTGCACGCGGGCAAACCGTTTTTCGGCATCTGCATCGGTTTGCAGGCGCTCTTTGTCGGCAGTGAAGAGGCTCCTGAAGAACCTGGTTTAGGCTTTTTTCCTGGTCAGGTGCGGCGTTTTCAGGGAGATCTGGCCGTGCCCCATATCGGCTGGAACGGTATCAAGGCGCAGCAAGCCTCACCTCTTTTTGCCGGCTTACGGGGGGATGAAAAATTCTACTTTGTTCATTCCTATCATGCCGTGGCAGAGGAGGGCGCACCGGTACTGACCACCACCGACTATGGCCTTGAATTTGTCAGTGCGGTGCAACAGGGCGCGATCGTTGCCACCCAGTTTCATCCGGAAAAGAGCGGCGAGGCCGGGTTGAAGCTCTTGGCCAATTTCCTGGATGCCAGCCGAGAGGCCATTACCTTGCAACATTGTCCGGAGAGCACACAACTTGCCAAACGGGTGATTGCCTGTTTGGATGTGCGCGCCAATGACCAGGGCGATCTGGTGGTGACCAAGGGCGACCAGTATGAGGTGCGGGAGGTGCACGAAGGTGGAGCAGTGCGCAATCTTGGCAAACCCGTGGCCCTGGCAGAAGACTATTACCGCCAGGGGGCTGATGAAATAGCTTTTCTGAACATTACCGGTTTCCGGGATTTCCCCCTAAATGACCTGCCCATGCTGCAGGTCTTGGAAGAGAGTTCCAAACGAATCTTTGTGCCGCTCACCATTGGCGGCGGTATTCGTGATTTCACCGACAGAAACGGGGTTTTCACCTCGGCACTTGAGGTGGCGGCCCACTATTTCCGTGCCGGGGCCGATAAGGTGTCCATCGGCTCCGATGCGGTTTTGATTGTGGAGCAGTATCTGGAAAGCGGCAAGGCCAGCGGTATGTCGGCCATAGAGCAGATTGCCAGGGTCTACGGCAATCAGGCGGTGGTCATTTCGATCGACCCCAGGCGGGTCTATGTGCGCGCACCCGAAGATGTGCCCCACCAGGTCATTGCCACCAGCCATCCCGGCCCAGCGGGTGAGCAATACTGCTGGTACCAGTGCACCATTCGGGGCGGCCGCGAGGGCCGTGCGGTGGATGCCATTACCCTGGCCCAGGTCTGCGAACAACTGGGCGCAGGTGAAATCCTCTTAAACTGCATTGACCGCGATGGCACCAATAGCGGCTTTGATTTGGAGCTGATTCAGGCGGTGCATCAGGCGGTGCATATTCCGGTGATTGCCTCAAGCGGTGCGGGCAGCGCGGCCCATTTTCTTGATGTTTTCACCAAGACCAATGCTGAGGCAGCCCTGGCGGCCGGTATTTTCCACCGCCGCGAGGTGCCCATTAGGGAAGTGAAAGAGACCCTGCAGGGCAAGGTGGAAGTGCGGCTGGCTTAAGCTCAGGTGATTTTCAGGCAGAAATGATGCCGCACTTTTGAGGGCTCCGGCCTGCAGGGTAGAACCAGTTTGCTATGAGGTGACCCAATGCAGAACACATCCCAGGCAGCAGGGCAAAGCACATCAAAAAGCCGCATCGTTATTTTTGGCGCATCCGGCGATCTTACCAAACGAAAGCTCATCCCTGCTCTGTACCGCCTGTTCAGCCGGGGCATGTTGCCGCAGGATTTTTCCATTATTGGGGTTGGCCGCACCTCCTTTACCGATGCAGGTTTTCGTGAGCATCTTTTGGATGCCCTGCAACAGGAAATGCAAGAGGGTATAGCTGGTCAATTTTGTGAACGTATCAGCTATTTGAGTGCAGATCCCAGCAAAAGCGAAGAGCTTGCCCTGCTTGTCGAAAAAGCGCGGCAGGGCGGCACAACCCTCTTTTACCTCGCCACCCCGCCCGCACTCTATGCGCCCATTGCTGGCAGCCTGGCCGAACTTGGCCTGAATAGACAGGATGCGGGTGCAAGTCGGCTGATCGTGGAAAAGCCCTTTGGCCAGGATCTGGCCTCTTCCCAACTCTTGGATGAGCAGTTGCACCGCCACTTCAAAGAGGAGCAGATCTTTCGCATT
>CAZEIT010000085.1:0-7511 GCA_964512515.1 uncultured Desulfobulbus sp. | reverse complement strand
AGCTCTATGCCCATGCCAACCCCATGCAGGGCGAGCATCAGGATTGGGGCACTCTGATCTTCAACTACAGCCGCAACGAGGTGCGCAGCTTTTTGCTCTCCAACGCGCTTTTCTGGCTGGATAAATACCATATCGACGGTCTGCGCGTGGACGCAGTTGCTTCCATGCTCTACCTGGATTACTCGCGCCAGGAGGGCCAGTGGATTCCCAACTACTATGGCGGTCGCGAAAACCTTGCCGCCATCAGCTTTCTGCAGAAGATGAACGAGGCTGTGCACGGTGTTTTTCCAGGTATTCTTACCTTTGCCGAAGAATCCACCTCATGGCCCATGGTGTCCCGGCCCACCAATTTTGGCGGTTTGGGCTTCAGCTGCAAATGGAACATGGGCTGGATGCACGACACCCTGGGCTATATGCGCACAGATCCACTTTATCGCCGCTACAGTCACAACCAGATGACCTTTGGCATGCTCTACGCCTTTCACGAGAACTTTGTTTTGCCCCTGAGCCACGATGAGGTGGTGCATGGCAAGGGCTCGCTGCTCAACAAAATGCCAGGCGATGAATGGCAAAAATTCGCTAACCTGCGCGCCATGTACGGTTATATGTGGGCCTATGCGGGCAAGAAGCTCTTGTTCATGGGCGGCGAGTTTGCGCAGTGGAAGGAGTGGAACCACGATGCCGGGCTGGATTGGGCTGCCCTTGCAGGCGAACGCCACCAGGGCATGCAGCGGCTGGTTCGCGACCTGAACCTGGTGTACCGGAACCAACCCGCCCTGTACGAGGTTGATTTTTCCTGGCAGGGTTTTTCCTGGGTCGAGGCAAATGATGCTGATAATTCAGTCTTTTCCTTTGTTCGCTACGCAAAGGATCCGAAGGATTTCCTGGTAGTGGTCTGTAACTTCACCCCGGTGGTGCGCCACGGTTATCATATTGGGGTTCCCCATGCCAGCGGCTATGCCGAGCTGATCAATACCGATCTTGAGGTGTATGGCGGCAGCGGCGTGCACAACCCGGAACATATTGATGTGATCGAGCAGGAATGGCATGGCCTGCCCTGTTCCCTGTCTTTAGTTCTGCCTCCTTTGGCTGTCCTTATCCTGCAGCCGTACCGGTCTTGAAACCTTTTTTCAGTCATCCCATTTTCCTGAGGCGTAACCGATGAACATACGACTAGTCCTCTTTTCCCTGCTCGGTATTGTCATCTATTTTCAGCTTGCCACCTACAACAGCAGGATGCTTTCGCAAATAGACGCTTCTGCTCTCAAACCGCCGCCTTGCAGCACGGAATTGAGCAGCAGTGTCGCTCCTCTGGCTGTGGTATCCGCACAAGCAGATGTTCCTGTAAAAACAGTGCAATCCCTGGAGCTGGAGCTGGCGCAAAAAGAGCAGCAGATCAAAAATCTGCTTGACGCCCAGGAAAGCATCACTGCCAAACTGAATCTGCTGGAAGCGGCCCCAGGCCTTTTGGACAAGGACAAGGAGATCGCCCGTCTAAGCGATGAACTGGCAGCGCGCAGCAGAACGCTTGATGAAGCTCAGGAAGGCATTGCCGCACGCAACAAGCAGCTTGAAGAGTTGCGCGACAATCTGGCCCGCCTTGAGGAAACAGCAAACGTGCATGCTGACAAGAATACGGAAAGCCAGGCCTTGCAATCCCAGTTGCAGCAGCAGATCAGCGAAAAGGATCAGCGTTTGCAGGAGCTTGAAGGCCTGTTGGCAACAATGAACACGGACTTGACGGCAAGCAAGGAGAAAGAGCAGGCTGTTCAGCAGGAGGTGCAGGCACTGCTCTCTGGCAAGGAGGAAAATAGCCAGCAGCTTGCCCAGCAGCAGGAAGAAAACAAACAGTTGACAACTCGCATTGGGGATTTGGAGGCGCAGCTGCAAGAGCAGGCCAATAATCGCTTGCAGACCCAAAAGGAATTTGAGGGACTTCTGGCTGAAGCGAAGGAGCAGTTGACCGCCAGTCAGGACAAGGAAGTGGCAGCCAGTCAACAACTGCAAGCTCTGTTGCGGAGCCAGGACGAAAAGAAGCAAAGCACTGCGGAGCAAGAAGAACAGGTGGGCCAGCTCACCGCCCGTATCCAGGAACTTGAAGCCAAGCTGACCGAGACTCAGGCACAGCTCACTGCCAGCCAGGAAAAAGAAGCTGTTGCAGTGCAGCAGTTGCAGACCCTGCAACAGGATCAGGGTGAAAAGGAGCAGACCGCAGCGCAAGAGACTGAGCAGAGTGAGCAAGTTACTGCCCGGGTTCAGGAACTGGAAGCCCAGCTTGCCGAGGCAAATAAGCAGCTGAGCGCCACCAAGGAACAGCAGGATGCTTCTGCCCAGCAGTTGTTGAGCCTGCAGCAGGGTCTGCAGGAAAAGGAACAGGCAGCAGCAGAGCAGCTTGAAGAGAACAACCAGCTTACTGCCCGGGTTCAGGAACTGGAAGCCCAGCTTGCCGAGGCAAACAAGCAGTTGAGCACCACCAAGGAGCAGCAAGATGCTTCTGCCCAGCAGTTGTTGAGCCTGCAGCAGGGTCAGCAGGAAAAGGAGCAGGCTGCAACAGAGCAGGCCGAGCAAAATTCTCAGCTTACTGCCCGGGTTCAGGAACTGGAGATCCAGCTTGCCGAGGCAAACAAGCAGTTGAGCGCCACCAAGGAGCAGCAGGATGTTTCTGCCCAGCAGTTGTTGAGCCTGCAACAGGGTCAGCAAGAAAAGGAGCAGGCTGCAGCAGAGCAGGCTGAACAAAATACTCAGCTCACTGCCCGGGTTCAGGAACTGGAAGCCCAGCTTGCCGAGGCAGCAAAGCAGCTTGGCGCAACCAAGGAAGAGCACGATGCTTCTCTTCAACAGATTCAGACCTTGCAGCAGCGCCAGGTTGAAAAGGAGCAGCAACTGGCCCAGCAGCAAGAAGGAACAGCCCAACTGGCAGCGCAGTTGAAGCAGGAGCAGGACGCCCTGGCTACTGCTCAAGCGCAGATAACTACAGACAAACAGGCAGTTGAGCAACTCAGCGCTGAAAAAAACACTCTCTTACAGCAGCAGGAGGAAAAGGGACAGACCATAGCTACCCAGGAGCAGCGCCTGCAGGCCCTGCAACAGGAACTGGATGCAAAAGTTGCAGCCGAGAAAGAATCTCTCGCCAGAATCCAGACCCTGGAAGGTGAAGTGGCGGCCCACCCTGAAACACTGGCAGCATTGCAGGCTCAGCTTGACGAGCGCAGCGCAGCGCTTAAGCAAGCCGAGGAGAAAGTAGCCGGGCTGCAGGCCGGTATTGAAGAGGTGAACACCAATCTAGGCCAGACTCGTCAAAGTCTTGAAGCTGCCCAGCAAAAAGTGACAGAGCTTGAGCCCTTGCAAGGCAGGATTGCCGAATTGCAACAGCAACTGGCCGCAACTACAGACAAAGAAGCTGAATTGCAGCAACTGCTGAACAACAGAAGCACTGAACTGGATTCCCTCACACAGCGTTTCAATGAGCAGCAACAGAATGTAACGGCATTTGCCGATGAACGAGCTGGTCTCAACAGCCAGATCAAGGCATTACAAGAACAAACCAAGGATGTCCCTGCGGTTAAGGCCGCTTTGGAGGAAAAATCCGCAGCCCTGAGCCAGGCACAGCAAACTATTGACCAATTGACTCCTCTGCAGAAGCAGGTAGGGGAATTGCAGGCCAAGAACACAGAACTTACCGATGCAGTAACCGTTAAAGATGCAGCCTTGGCCGAAAGCGCGGGTCAGGCTGAAACTATTGCCAAGCTCAACGAAGAGCTTGCTGCTGCCCAGGCCAAACTACAGGAAGTGAACACCAGGGAAAGTGCACAGGCACAGCAAATAGCTGCCTTGGATAGGGAAAAGATCGAACTTAACGCCCGTTTGGCAGCCGTACCTGATCTTAACGTCTTGCTGCAGCAGCTGAGCAGCCGTGAACAGCGACAGCAGGCACTTGAGCAGGAGATGCAAAAAGCTCAGGCAACGATCCGCGGCTTGAACGAGCAAGTGGCTGCCCAGGAGAAGGCCGTAGCCAGCCAGGGGCAGATGCAAAGCCTGCTGGATAAGACAACTGCGGAAGCCAAGGAGAACCAGGAAACCTTGACCGCGCTTCAGGCAGAAAAGGAGAAACTGCAGGAAAGTCTTGACGCCAGCCAGGTGCAACTGACAGAGTTACGTGGTCAGGTGGGCGTGCTGGAAAAGACCATTGCAGACAATCAAAATCAAACGCAGAATATCCAGCAAACAGAGCAGCAGCTTGCCGCCCTGCAAACAGAAAAAGAAGGACTGGAAAAGAATCTTGCGGAAGGGCAGGGTAATATCAATACCTTGCAGGAGCAGGTTCAGACCCTGCAAAAGGATTTAGAGGCAGAAAAAGCAAGAACTCAGGAAGCCATGCAGCAGTGCAGTGAGCAGACTCAGCAACCTGCGCAGCCTCCTGCAGCGGCAGCAACAACCGCCACCCAGCAAGATAGCGATGGCGACGGCGTGCCTGACAGCGTCGATCTTTGCCCCGACTCACCGGCAGGCGCCAAGGTCAACGCCTTGGGTTGTGCTCCGAGTTCTGGCATTGTTCTTGAAGGGATTAACTTTGCCACTGGTGCAAGCGAATTAACCGCTGATGCGCGCCAGCGCCTAGACCGGGTTGCAGCAGCCCTGGTGCAGCATGGTCAGGTGAGTGTTGAAGTGGCTGGGTATACCGATTCCCGCGGGAATGCGGATCTTAACCGGCAGTTGAGTCAGCGCCGGGCCGAGTCGGTTTCTGCTTATCTGGCCGAAAAGGGTGTGGCTCGCAATCGTCTGAGTGCGCGCGGCTATGGTCAGGATAACCCGATTGCCAGCAACGATACCGATGCCGGCAGACGGCAAAACCGCCGGGTTGAACTGCATCCGCAGGGGATGTAACGGGATGTAACCAGCGACCGCTTGGCGACCAAGTATGCAAAAAAGGCCTGGCCGGAATTCCGGCCAGGCCTTTTTTATTCGGCAAGGTATAGGAAAAAGCCTGGGATAAGGTTGTCAACAAATTGTAGCTGTTCGTATACAAAAAACAGGTGATTCCGATTCCAGACAAGGCATTAAGGCGGCAAGGCAGAAGTAACGCAGGCGTATATAGGGTATACTTCGAAGAGGCATTTGCCGAGTCGGTGCAGGCAGAGAATGCTTGAAGATGAAACTGGAATCACCACTCCAAACGCAGCGTGTTGTCCATTGGCCGTACCCGCGTCAGGCGAATCCGTACGGTGTCGCCGGGCTCAACGGGAAAAGATGGATTTGGCGGCAGATCTACATCATAGAGGCAATCACACAGGAGCAGGCTGACCCGCTTGGGGTTGCTGCTGATCACCATGGCTTTGAGCCGCTCTCCTTCCCTGGCTTCAAGGTAGCGTAATATCCAGTAACGGTGGCGTTGCTGCTTGATGGCAGCGGCCCGCGCCAGTTTCTGTTGCAAAATACCGGCAAAGGTCTTGCATTGTTCGGCTGAAAAAAGCATGCCTTTCCCAGTCAACACATGGCCGAGCTGGAGCTGCATGACCAGATCGAGGAAGCGGCGGATTGGTGAAGTGATAGTGGTATAGCTGTTCAGGCCAAGGCCGCTGTGCGGTTTGGGGTGCACTGTCAACTCGCCCCGAGAAAGAAACTGTCGCTGACGGGCTATATCGATCAGACTGTTGTTGGCCCCGTCAATCAGGCGCCGGCGTGGTGGCGGCTGCGAACGAAACAGACCCGGCACCTCCCGCATAGTGCAATATTCGGCGGCCATAGCATTGGCCTGGATCATCATCTCGGCAACCAGGCTGCGGGCTGGAGTCTCCACGGGCTGCAGTTCCACCCTAATCTGATTACGATCGCTGATGTCAAAGGAGACATCCGGCAGTGAGAGCAAAAGCGCTCCCTTATCCAGCCTATTTTGCCGCAGCCGCAGCCGCAGCCGGTTGAGCAGCTTCAGTTCGGGCTCGCTTTCGATAAGGGCATCGGCCTCATGGTAACTCAACTGGCGCTGCACACAAATGATTGAAGCTGTAATCCTGCTTTGCAGGATTTCTCCTGCTTCATTGATATTGAAGAGAAAACTGAAGGCGGGCCGCACCTGGCCGCGGATGAGGCTGCACAGGGAAAGCGACAGCTCTTCCGGCAGCATGGGGACATTGCCCTCGGGGAAATACAGCGAGGTGGCCCGCTCCTGTGCTTCGCTGAAAAGCGGGCTTTTGGGCGGTACATACCAGCTTACATCGGTAATATGGATCCCTACCTGCAGTTGGCCATCCACTATGGCTACATGGAGGGCGTCGTCGTAGTCGCGAGTGCCCTCGGCATCAATGGTGAAGGCGGGTAGATGGCGGAAATCCTGCCGCTTTGGGTCTGCGAGCAGCTCTTCCACTTTGGCTTCCAGCAGAGAGGCGGCAATGTTCTGGCTTTCTTGCGAAAAGACAAGCGGGTGGTCAGAGCGCAGAAGGCTGAGGTTTTCGTCCCTGTCCCAAATACCTGCTGCAAGCAGCACCTGGTGGGCAGCATCGGGCGCAGTTAGTCCGGCCTTTTTGAGCATGTTTCGTGCTAGATCGGCTGCATCGTCGGCGCTCTGATCCAGGGCAAAATCCTGCAACAGGCTCAGGCACTGGTCATAATCCGGCCAGTCTGCGGTAGTGATTTGCTCTCCCTGCATCAGTCGCTGCAGCCAT
The DNA here is from genome assembly GCA_964512515.1 of uncultured Desulfobulbus sp. Lineage (GTDB taxonomy): Bacteria > Desulfobacterota > Desulfobulbia > Desulfobulbales > Desulfobulbaceae > Desulfobulbus. The sequence continues at coordinate 852 of CAZEIT010000085.1, read as the reverse complement.
TGAGCCGCCTCTTCAAGCTGGCGCGCCCGTGTGGCTTCCTGTTCGCGCTGATGGCGCAATTGCTCGACCTGCTCGGCACTGTTTACGTTGATCTGGCTATTGCGGTACTTGAAGTAGAAGGGATCGGCAAAAACTGCCCGGAGAAATGCGGCGCGCTCGTCATCGCTGGGAGCCGCGCCATAGTGCAATTCGGCCAGAAATTCCGGGGCAAAGCAGTCTTCGTCTTCGGCGCTCGCTATTGCCCAGAGATCATCCAGAACAATGCCTGCGGCAATTGAGCTGCGTTTTTCCCCTCGCTCCTTGAGCAGGGCCATAGCTGCATTGCGGTTATCCCAGGGGAAAAGTTCACGGGATACGCTCAGTACCCGGGCCTCAGGCAAGGTCAGTTCACGACCGCTGTGGCTGAGCAGCCGCAGTCTGCGCTCTGTATATGCCGTCACCAGGGCGCAGTGAAAGATGCCATTGTCAATGAACTCAATAATACTGCCGGGTTGGATCATGCCGCCTGTCTTGTGGAAGAAGTGCGTTTCATGGTAAGCTGCAATGGTTAGCAGGATTCAACTGCTTTGTCACCTTTTTCCGCTAAAAAAGCAGCGCCTTCAGGCTAGGTAGCAATGAGTCAAACATACCGTTCCGGCGTGGCCGCCATTCTCGGACCGCCCAATGCAGGCAAGTCCACTCTGCTCAACCAGCTACTGCGGCAAAAGATCGCCATAGTCAGCCCCAAACCGCAAACTACCCGTAACCGCATCATGGGAGTGATGCATGGGGAGAATTATCAGATTATCCTGCTGGATACGCCTGGCCTGCATGAGGCCAGGGAGGAAATGAACCGCCGTATGATACGGGCGG
>CAZEIT010000084.1:0-7533 GCA_964512515.1 uncultured Desulfobulbus sp. | reverse complement strand
TCCAGTTCCAGATCAAAGATGACAACAAGGAGGCGAGAAGAATTCGATACAGGGCGTTCCTGAGCCGCTGGCCGGGGCGCTTCCAGAAACTGGCTCAGAATAGCCCTTTGCTGTGGGATTAGATTTAAGAGAACAACTCTGCCTCACAAAAACGAGGCGCAGCCTGGTCCTTTGTCGACAAGATAGGTTTACCGCTCAGGGGCCAGTTGATGGCCAGTTCACTGTCGTTCCAGATAATGGCGCGTTCATGCTGGGGTGCATAGTAGTCCGTGGCCAGATACAAAAATTCAGCTGCGTCTGAAAGCACCACAAAACCATGACCAAAGCCTTCGGGCACCCAGAACTGTTTTTTATTTTCCGCAGAAAGATGAATCCCTGTCCATTGACCGAAAGTGGGAGAACTGCGGCGCAGGTCCACCGCCACATCAAAGACCTCTCCGCTGATCACTCGCACCAGTTTGCCTTGCGGTTGCTGAATTTGGTAATGCAGGCCACGCAAAACACCACGTACGGAACGGGAATGGTTCTCCTGGACAAAGACCGTATCCAGACCAGTCGTTTCCTGCCAGCGGCGCAGATTAAAGCTCTCAAAGAAAAAGCCGCGCGCATCGCCAAAAACCTGCGGCTCCAGGATAAGTACCTCGGGGATTGCTGTACGCTCTACCTGCATGGCATCACTCCTTGATCGCTGCGCGCGAGCCGTACATGCTTTCGTAATAGGTCTGGTAGGAGCCGTCCAGCACGTCGTTCATCCAGTCACGGTTAGCCAGATACCAATCTACTGTCTGCTCTATGCCCTGTTCAAAGGTGAAACGTGGCCGCCATCCCAGTTCCCGCTCTATTTTACCCGCATCAATGGCATAACGGCGGTCATGACCGGCCCGGTCACGGACAAAGGTAATCAGAGAGCGACGGGGAGCGCCATTAGGGAGGGGGGTAATTTTTTTATCCAGCAAATCGCAAAGCAACTCAACGATTTCAAGATTCTTTTTCTCGTTATGTCCGCCAATATTGTAGGATTCTCCTACCTTGCCCTGCTCAAGCACCTTGGCGATGGCCTCGCAGTGATCCACCACATAGAGCCAGTCCCGCACGTTTTGGCCATCACCATAAATCGGCAGAGGCTTACCATGCTGAGCGTTATTGAGCACAAGTGGAATCAACTTCTCTGGAAACTGATAGGGGCCGTAGTTGTTGGAGCAGTTGGTCAACAATACGGGCAGTCCATAGGTGTGAAAATAGGCGCGCACCAGGTGATCAGACGAGGCTTTGGAGGCCGAATAAGGTGAGCGCGGGTCGTAGGAGGTCTCCTCGGTAAAGTAACCGGTAGGACCCAAGGAACCGAAAACCTCGTCGGTGCTAACATGGAGAAAGCGGCACAAGGAATTCATTTGTCCTGGCCCCAGCCACTTGGCCCTGGCAGTCTCAAGCAGGACAAAGGTGCCGTTGATATTGGTGCGTATAAAGGCGTCCGGCCCGGTGATGGAACGATCCACATGGGATTCAGCCGCAAAATGCACCACAGCTTGCACATTATGTTTGTCGAAGAGTTCATTGACCAGCGCTTGGTCGCAGATATCTCCATGGACAAAGGTATAGGCGGGGTTATCGGCCAGGCCGACCAGATTGGCCTGATTTCCGGCATAGGTGAGTTTATCGATATTCACCACCCGCCAGTCAGGGCGTTTGGTTAGCAGGAAACGGACAAAGTTGGCGCCTATAAAACCACAGCCGCCGGTAACAAGGACAGTATAGGACATGGCTCTCAGATACGGTTGAAGTTATTCGGATTCTTCCCAGGGTGATTCCTCAAAAACGAGCGCCCCGCCGGTACTCAGGGCCTCTGCCACCTTGCGCCGGGCTGAAGTCAGAATGCGCTGCACCGTACCTCTGGATACGCCCATGCGCACTCCGGCCTCCTCCTGAATCAGTCCTTCGTAGTCGCACAGACGCAGGGCTTCCAGTTCATCACGCTGCAGGGGAATCTGTTTGAGCTCCACCAGGCTGATGCCCGTGGGTTTGAAGGCCTTGCCACAGAAGCGGCCGCCGCAGATTCGTTTTTTTTTAGGCCGGGGTGACATAAGCACCTTCCCAGAAATCAGGTATGGATAGGTTCAACGAGCAGTATAGTAGCTCAAAAACTTTCGTCAATTCTTGCCGCTCTCGACCTGCGCTTTGGCCTCCACTTCCACCAGCACCTCTACATCCGGCCAGCTTTTGGCAACAGGCTGGATGGACGGCCGGGCGATGATACCGCAGAAAATTCGACTGTCTGTAGTGATGGCGTCCAAGTAAATAGGAGTTGTCAGAATTTTGAATGAATCCCGGTCATTCTTGGTTTTTGGCATGGTCACCAAAACCTCCTCTGGCTGGAGGCTTACCTTTTTCAGCTTCAACCCAGCAGGTAATTTTCCGACCAGCTGCGGGGTGATGGCAAGATTTTTTTCCTCCATAGGTGCCAGGGTCAGGCTGAGCTGGGCCGGGGTAACGTCCAACAGGGTCACGTTTTTGGGCAGTCTCAGGTTTTCGCTGGTGATCACTACGGAATGTTTACCCCCATCCATGAGCCCTAAATCAATTACCACATGTGGTGGATTCTGACTGAGAGTTTCCATTTCCGTAAGCGGCCCGCTGAGATGCAATTTCACCTCTGTAGCCTTATCACCCACCAGAACCGAACCATCTGCAGCGGCTGCGGTGTAGTCCACAGCCGCAACCACGCTCCGCTCCACGGTATCGCGGGTATTATCAAGCACGGAAAGGGTAAAAGCAGTGGCTACAAACAAACTGAGGATCACGTGCAAGAGGGAGGTTTTATTTAAGGACCAGAGTTTTTTTTTCTTGCGCATCAACCCGGCATCCTGGAGATGAGCGATTATCATGGCGCTGATTTCATCGGCGCTATCCACAGGCAACATCTGGCCGTCATAAAAGGCAGAGACCCGTCCCCTTTCCTCGGAAACCACAAGGGCCAAGGCATCGCTCTGCTCGGCAAGCCCCATGGCGGCATGGTGCCTGGTGCCAAAAGTATTGGCCAGGCGCGAAGATCTGGACATGGGAAGGCGGACGCCAAAGCGGGCTATGCGTTCGCCCTGAATAATGATGGCGCCATCATGGCCCGGTGAACCAGGGTCAAAAATACTGAGGATAAGCGGGTAACTCGGCTCGGCATTCAATGAAAAACCGCCCGTTGTTACTTCACCAATGGGTTCCCTGCCGGGATATACAATGAGCGCACCGCAACAGTCTTTGGCCATGGTCATGAGGCAGTCGGCAATGAGCTTGGGGAGGCGTTCATCGCTGGTTTGCGCCCCCCTGGGCGGGGCCCATACTGCGCGCTCCAGCACCTTTCGTAATTCAGGCTGAAAAATAACGATGAGTCCGATCAGGGCCACATGGCTGACGTTGCTATAGATCCATTCTATGCCTCGCAGACTGAGCAGATTGGCGCCAACAAACACGATCAGAGCCAGAAATATTCCGGCCATGATCTTCCAGGTTCCGAGCCGAACCAGTGTGCGCTGCAAGTAAAACAGGGCCGTGCTGATCAGGGCAATGTCCAGTAAGGTACGCCAGGATAATGCCGCTTCAATAAAAGTGGGGGAAAGTTCCATGAACGTGCAGTACTGAGGAATAAATGCAGGGCAGACGACTTTGGCTCTTCTGCTGCCAGCATCATGTATACCAGTTCAATGACGCTTAGCTCAATCTATTTATCGGTCATGGAGGCTTACGGAATTGGGCTTGTGTTCCTGTTCTAAAAGATGCCGGCCAAATATCTGCAAGGAAAGAAGGCGATAAACTACAAAGAAATTCTTGCTCTTTTCCACCTTTTGGTTAATATAGTTGCTTTGTTATTTTTCTTCTTAAGGAGATGTCTCATGTCACGCGTTTGCGCCATATGCGGAAAGGGTCCGGTAAGCGGTAATAGTGTCAGCCATGCTCACAACAAAACCCGTCGCCGCTGGATGCCTAATCTGCAAAAAGTTCGTGCGGTTACCAATAACGGCGGTACCCGGCAAATCGACGCCTGCACCCGTTGCATTCGCTCAGGCGCTGTTGTCAAGCCGCTTCGCTGAGAATCATCTGAATAAGCAATTCCGGGCTATTGTGCATCACAACAATATACAGGCTGGGTTGTTGGTATGAGCGAAGACAGTGTCCGTTTTCTGCCCTATGAACAGGCGGTCGAACTGGTCGCCGCCATTCAGGAGGAGGAAGACATCGACAACCCTGATCGACATATTCTGACGGTGTATAATCACGCCAATCGCGCTATTTGCTGGTTCGATTTCGAAGAACTCATGCGCGATGCCGGAGTGCAGGGCAAGGATGCCACATCCAAACATATCCTGACCGAATACGTGCTTCATCACATTCCTGACTGGGCCCTGGACGAATAAATACCTTTTCTCATTCCAGAACGCCTGGCGGCATCTCCATAGTTTTTTCGCCACCGAGCACATAGCCGCCATCCATTCGCAGTACCATTCCGGTGCAATATTCTGCATCGCGCACCAAAAAGAGCACCATCCTGGCAACTTCTTCCGGTCTGCCCGTCCGCTTAAGAAGGATATGATCTGAAAGTGCATGCTGCTGCTCAGGGCTGAGGCATTGCCAGCCCCTGGTGTTTGGGCCGTGGCGGCTGTCGATCAGACCCAGCATCAACTCATTGACCCGGATTGTTGGTGCACCCTCACGGGCCCACTGTTCAGTCAAGGCTGAAACAGCACGGTTAGCCAGGCTATAGCCGTCACTAAACATGAGCGCAGCCGGGCCACTTCGTCCAACCAGACCCGCAATAGAAGAGATATTCACCATCACTGCCTGTTGCGCCTTTTGCAGCATCGGCAAAGAATGCCGCCAGATCAGCCATTTTGCCTGCAGAGTCGTTTCCAACTCGCGCTGCCATTGCTGCTGATTGATGGCATGGCTGTAGTCACCGTGCACAACCGGCATGCCGCCGCGCTCAATATTGTTGATCACAATGTCAAGACCGTCCCACTCCCTTGCTATCTGGCTGCACAAAGCGGCAACCTCTTCCTCCTGGCGCAGGTCTGCCTGCATAAGCAGATGCCGCCCCTGGCCGCTAAACTCCTTTTTGAGGCTTGCAACCGATTCAGGCCAGTCAAACCAGGGCAGGGCCAAATGCACCCCCTGACTTGCCAGCGTTCTGGCAATAGCGCGACCTATTCCCTTCGCTGCCCCTAGAACTAAGGCTCTTTTGCCGTGCAACTCCATCTTGTCTCCTTCAAGGCAGCATCCTATAGTAGGCGAACATGCCTACCCATTCCCTGCATCTGCAAAACTGTACCCAATAAGAGGCTTTGCGACAATGCCGAGACAACTCTTTCGTCACAATCTCCTGTACATATGTTTATGGACTATTGCCGGCATGCTGCTGGTCCCCCAGGCATTGCTGGGCAAGGTGCTGCCGGTGACGCCACCACAAGACCCTGCCTGCTTCAGCCACCAGGGGTGGCCACATGAACACAGCGATTTACCGGTTGATCCCACCCTGATTTTTGGCACCCTGGATAATGGTCTGCGCTATATCCTCAAGAAGAATAGTGAACCTAGAAACCGGGTTGCCATGTATCTGAATATTCAGGCAGGATCCCTGCAGGAGACAGAGGAACAGCGAGGGTTAGCCCACTTTCTTGAACATATGCTCTTCAATGGCACAACCCATTATTCGCCAGGGACTCTGGTGGAATATTTTCAGTCCATCGGTATGGATTTTGGAGCAGATACCAACGCCCATACCAGCTATGATGAAACTGTTTACAAGCTTATTTTACCGGCAGCAGACGAAAAGACCCTGGGCGAAGGACTGCTGGTCCTGGCGGATTTTGCCCAGGGAGCTTTACTCCTGGAAAACGAGGTAGACCGGGAACGGGGCATTATTGTTGCGGAAAAACGAGACAGGGATTCTGCCGGAGCCAGGGTGCGCAAGGCCCAACTCGCCTTTGACTTTACCGGTACCTTGGTGGCCGAACGCGACCCCATTGGTACAGATGCAAGCCTTCGGCAAGCCAATGCGTCCCGTTTACGCGCCTACTACGACAACTGGTACCGGCCTGATAACATGTTTGTGGTGATTGTCGGTGATATGGACACCAGTTTGGTTGAGCGCCTGCTGCGCCAACAATTCTCCGAGCTCAAAACGGGCGCAGATTCAAGCCCGGTCTGTCCGGACTATGGCGCACCAGTAGCATCTGGCGTACAGATGCGCCACCTAGCGGAACCGGAACTCGGCTATACCGAAATCACTCTCTCCTCAGTGCAAGCAGCAACGCCAGGCCCAGATACCCTGCGGCGGGAGACTGCTATGCTCCACCGCTACCTGGCCCTTGTCCTTCTGAACAACCGCCTGCAGCACTTGGAGCGGGAGACTGGCGGAGCCATCTCCAAAACCATGGCCTTTTCAGGTAATTTTATCCGACAGTTTAATTATAACCTGCTGACAACCCGTACCGAGAGCAAAGATTGGAAAGAGGGCTTGCATCTGCTGCAGAAGATACTTGAGCAAAGTCTGCGTTATGGCTTCACTCAAGCGGAACTGGAACGAGGTAAGAAGGAAGTCAGGGCCATGCTGGAAAAAGAGGCGCAAACAGCGGATGCCCGAGACAGCCGCAACCTTGCTCTGGAACTCATCCGCAACCTCAACGATCATGAAGTGTCGCTCTCACCTGCTCAAAAAAATGATATTTTCCTGCCCCTGCTTCAACAAAGCTCCTTGAACGCTGTTAACCAGGCCCTGCACGATATGTGGCCGCCGGAACCAAGAACAGTAAGCGTGGCCGGCACAGCCATGGCAGGGCTAACTGCGGCCCAGGCTGAAGAGGAGATGCAGGCACTGTACGCCGCAGCCGTAAAAGCCGAAGTCGCGCCATGGCAGGATAAAGAACCGCTTGCCTTTCCCTACCTGCAAGTTCCGGACAAGAACGAAAAACCTGTCCGCAAGCGTATGGATACCGATATTGACGTGCAACACCTGGAGTTTGCAAATGGACTTATCGCCCAGGTGAAAAAAACTGATTTTCAACCCAAGCAGGTAGGTATCAGTGTCCATTTCGGCCAGGGCCGCCAGGCTGAGCCTTGGCCAGGAGCAGCTCTGCTTGCCCAGGGCGTGGTCAAGGAGAGCGGCACAGCCACGATGAGCCGCGAGCAGTTGCAGCAGGCCCTGGCAGGACACAACATCACCCTTGACTTTGCCGTGGGGCCGGAGAGTTTTTCCTTCAACGGAAGCGCCCTTTCTTCCGAGCTGGAGTTGCTGCTGCAACTTCTCTACGCGCGTCTGCATGATCCGGGCTTCAGACAGGATGCCTTTGCCATGAGCAAAGAACAACTCAGGCAGATGTACACGCAGATGGAGCATTCCGTTGAAGGTGTGCATCAACTCAAAGGAGAACCTTTCCTGAGTGGAGGCAGCCGCTTTTATTCAATGCCTGCCTGGGAAGAACTAGAGACTGTCAACCTGGAGCAGCTCAGCGGCTGGTTGCTGCCCATATTCAAGGGCAGCCCCCTTGA
>CAZEIT010000083.1:0-7563 GCA_964512515.1 uncultured Desulfobulbus sp. | reverse complement strand
TAACCAGATCAATTTTGCCGCCGAAATAGCCCTGCACCGCGCCTGCGGCAATACCCAGAAGGGTGCCAACTATGGTCAGGGCCAGGCCAAAAAGCACACTTAAACGAAAGCCGTAGATGAGACGGGCAAGGACATCGCGGCCCCGGTCATCAGTGCCCAGGTAGTTTACCCTGGTGGGTGGCGAGGGAACCGGCTGGTTGATGTGCAGGTTGATGGAATTGTAGCTATGTGGATTAACAGGAAAAAGAGCGAAATTTCCCTCTGCCTGCAGGCGTTCAAGAATGTAAGGGTCGCGGTAGTCGGCAGGGGTTTCAAAGTCACCGCCAAAGACGGTTTCCGCATAGTCATGCCAGATGGGAAAATACCAGTGCTTCTCGTAGCGCACCACAATCGGCTTGTCGTTACTGAGCACCTCGGCAAAAAGGCTGAGCACGAAGAAAAACAGGAAGATCAGCAGGGAATAATGACCACGCCGGTTGGCTGTAAAACGCCGCCAACGACGGCGGGAGAGCGATGCCGAAGGAGTCGTGCTGGCCGCCATCTCAGTCTCGTCCTTCAAAGCTGATGCGCGGATCCACCAGCACATAGGAAAGGTCGGAGAGCAGCCGTGAAACCAGGCCAAGCAGGGTGAAAAAATAGAGGGTGCCCAATACTACGGGATAGTCACGATTCATCACCGATTCATAGGCCAGAAGGCCCATGCCGTCCAGGGAAAAGATCGTTTCGATGAGCAGGCTGCCGGTAAAAAAGGCGGTGATGAAACTGCCTGGAAAGCCGGTGATGATGGGAATGATGGCGTTACGGAAGACATGGCCGTAGAGGACCTGGTTGTCGCTCAAGCCCTTGGCCCTGGCAGTAATCACATACTGTTTGCGGATATCTTCCAGAAAGGAATTCTTGGTCAACAGGGTCATGACCGCAAGGCTGCCCACCGTGGAGGAGAGCACTGGCAGCACCATGTGCCAGAGGTAATCAAGGACCTTCTGCACCATGCCCATATCGTGCCAGTTATCCGATACCAGGCCACGCAGAGGAAAAATACTCCAGAAAGTGCCGCCGCCAAAGAGCACGATCAGGACAATACCCAGAACAAAGCCGGGAATGGCGTAACCAACGAGCAACACCGTGCTGGTGGCCACATCAAAGGGCGTTCCGGCCCGCACCGCCTTGGCAATGCCCAGCGGAATGCACACCGAATAGACGATGAGAAAACTCCACAACCCCAGCGACATGGAAACCGGCATTTTAGAGATTACCAGTTGAGCCACGCTCATGTGATGATAGTAGGACTGGCCGAAATCAAAGACCAGGTATGAGCGCATCATGCTGGTAAAACGCTCAAGCGGTGGCCGGTCAAAGCCGTAGAGTTGTTTCAACTGCTCCAGCCGCTCCGGATCAAGCCCCCTCTTTCCCTGATACAGACCACCGGTGCTGCCGGCTTCGCCGCCAGCGCCGTAGCCGCTCATCTGGGCCACCATCCGCTCCACCGGGCCGCCCGGAACAAACTGGGTGACCATGAAGGTGATGAGCATGATGCCGAACACGGTCGGAATCATCAGGAGAAGACGTTTGGCAATATAGGCAAGCATGAATCTGGCTTAAGGTACAGATTACAACCGTTGGAGTGTGCGGTTTGCTCAGGAAATACGGATGCCGCCGATGCGGTCGTTATCCTGCGCCGGGGCTTCCCGCTGTTGCCGCGGTTCCTGCACCGGTTCGTCCTGCTGCCGCACCCGTTCACGCAGATGTTCCACACTGATGGGTGAGCGCGGTGAACGGCCAGTGCGGAAGGGAGGATGCACCGGTGGCTGCGGGGCCGCTGTGCGCGGAGCCAGTGCCGTGGCTGCAGGCCGTGGCATTTCAGGGACAGCCTCCTCCTTAGGCGACAGCTCAGCCAGTAGGGGCGCATCGCTGGCAGGGCGTTTCATAAAGGCGAGCAGGCCATCCTGCAGCAGGGAAACATTGACCAGATCCCATCCCTGCTGCCCCAACTGGTTGAGGTTGCTCTCCATTTCTTCATCATCCACATACCTGTCGCTGAGCAGGCCATCCTTGGAAAACTCAAACAGGACTGTCTTATACTCCCAGATCATACTCCCTCTCCTCAAACTCTGTCTCTCGGTGCGGCGTTGGCCAACCTTGCCTGCCGCCGCAATACCTGTTTTTGCTGATGCGTGTTGAGCGCACCAGTTTTTCGTAGCAATGTACTGCACTCAGTTATGGCAATTGCCGGTCATCCTTGAAGCGGACTGGCTGGCTGCGACCATCCGGGTAGACCATGCGGCCCTTGCCGTGACGCTTGCCCATGCGAAAGGCACCACGGTATTCACTGCCGTCTTCTTCAGTGAGCACCCCTTCACCGTCGGGCAGGTCATGGCTGAAGTCGCCTTCATATTTCTTGCCATTGGCATAGCTCAGCATGCCCGTGCCGGAAAAGACGCCTTTCTCGAAATCTCCTTCATACACGCTGCCATCTGGAAAATGGTAGCTGCCCTTGCCGTGGAAGCGGTCATTCTCAAACCCACCTTCATAGCGGGAGGTATCAGGGTAAACCAGCGTACCCTGTCCCTGTTTTCGGTCTGCGGAAAAATCACCAGTATAGGTACGGCCATCAGCATAGCTTAATGTGCCCTTGCCCTGCTTTTTCCCTTTACGGAACTCGCCCTGATACTGATCGCCTTTGCCGGAGGTCCACAGGCCCTTGCCGTCCATGAGACCATTTTTGAAACTGCCCCGGTAGGTGCTGCCATCGCTGAAGCTGTTGAAGGCCTCGCCGGTAAAAGGCTGACTCGCCTGTTGATCCCGGTACAGGACGCCTTTAAGGGTATAGAGCCTGCCGCTGCCTGGCTGGGGTAGTTTTGCTGGCGCTGTTTTCTCAACAGAACGGTCACCTTCTTCACCAGCCTGTAAACTATCACTGCCCCTTGTACGCACACTCATGTAGGGCAAAGGATTGGCCTGCTGTTTCGGCTGGCCTGCCTGATCCGCCTCCAAGGCAGCGGTTGCAGACATACCCTGCGCCACGTCTTCACTGCTTGGCCCAGCCAGATCTTCCTGCTCTTTTTGCTTCTGCTTATCTCTTGCACGCTCTACCGGTTCGTTATCGCTAAATTGGCCCCGGTAGCGCTTACCATCGGCATAGTCCAGCCTGCCCTTGCCGCTTCGTTTGCCTGCAAGCCAGTTGCCGCTATAGCGGGAACCATCCGCGTAACGCATCTCGCCTTTCCCTTCCGGCAAGCCCCCCACAAACTCGCCGCTATACTGCCTGCCGTCTGGCCAAGTCTGCGTGCCCTTGCCATCAAGCAATCCGGCCTTGAAGCGACCGCTTTGTACCGAGCCGTCTGCACTGCGCAAGATACCCTGGCCTGCAAAAATGCCCTTGTCAAAGCCGCCTTCATACTGCGAGCCATCATAACTCTTCAGTACTCCTTTGCCCTGGGGCTCGCCATCGGCAAAAGCGCCCTTGTAGCTTGAGCCATCAAGGTTGCGACGCAAACCCTGGCCTGCCGGCTGACCGTTGATAAATTCACCTTCGTAGGAGGAGCCATCCGCATACTGCATCTTGCCATGACCGTCGATGATGTTATCCCGAAATTCACCGACATACTCCCGGCCATCACTATAGAAAAAAATACCCTGGCCATGCAGTTTGCCGTCAACAAAGTCGCCCCGGTATTCCGTACCATCGGCGCGCTTCAATATCCCCTTGCCGTGGAATTTACCTCGGGAGAAAGAGCCCCGGTAGGAAGCGCCATCTTTATGGGTCAGGCTGCCCTGGCCGTGATAGATTCCGGCCACAAACTGGCCATTGTACACAGAGCCGTCCGGCATGGACAAGCGGCCCTCGCCCCAGGGTTTACTGTCCTTAAAAGCACCTTCATACACGCGGCCGCTCTTGCTGGTCAGCACCCCGTTGCCGCTTTTGCAGTCACCCTGGGCGCATGCAGCCCAGCTATCCGCCTGAAACCATGACAGGCCCAAGAGCAAGAGCCCAATGAGGAAACCTCGAATCATTGTTTTGCTCCTCCATAATCAGGCCAGTCAGGCCAGGGAGCGAATCTCCCCGGCAATAATCTCCAGCCCGCGTTGTACATCCTTATCATCCTGCGAATAGGTCAGACGGAGGCACTCACGGCTATGCTGCCAGCCCGGCGGTAGACCAGGGAAGAAATGCTCACCCGGCACCACCACCACACCCTTAGCCTTAAGCCGCGTATAAAGCTCCTGGCTGCTGATGGATAACCCAGGCAGCCACAACCAGAAAAACATCGAACCTTCCGGCACATGCACCTTGTAGTTCAGCCCCTGGAAGGAATGGCGCAGGGCTGCCAGGGCCCGCTCCATTTTGTCCCTGTAAAAGGGCCGGATAATTTCCTTACTCACCCGAATAATCTCACCGCTCTGCATCAGATCGCTCACCAGCATGGCGCCAAAGCTGCCTGGCGCAAGATTGACCACCGCATTCAAGCCGGACAGCAATCGGATGATCTCCTTGTTGGCGATAACAATACCAGTGCGTGTTGCCGGCAGACCAAACTTAGAAAGAGAGAGACAGAGAATAATGTGCTCATTCCAGATGGGGGTTGCCTCGGTATAGATCATCCCTGGAAAAGGAAGGCCATAGGCATTATCCAGAATGAGCGGAATCTTGTATTCCGCGGCCAGACTCACCAGGCCCTGCACCTCGCCATCGGTGAGCACATTACCGGTGGGGTTGGTCGGACGGGAGACACAGATGGCGGCAACATCGTCTTCTACCTCCAGCTGTGAAAAATCGACCCGATATTTGAACAGATCCGGACCCAGTTCTTCAATGATGGGTTGATAGGAACGGAAAAAACCATCACAGAGGCCAAGATCGGCATAACCAATGTATTCTGGCGCCAGCGGCAGAAGAATCTTGCGGTGCTTTTGCCCGCACTGGCCAGCCAGCATGTTGAAGAGCAGAAAAAAAGCGCCCTGGCTGCCACAGGTCAGGCAGATATTTTCCTCATCCAGATCCCAGCCGTATTCGCGGCGCAGCATGCCGGCCAGGGCCCGCAGCATTTCCCCCTCACCCCTGGGCGGATCGTAGATGCCAATAAGGCGGCGCAAACTGTGTTCATCATCAATCAGGTTCTGCAGGCGCCAGCGCATCAGTTCCTGCACCTCCGGCACAAGGCCTGGGTTGCCGCCGCCCATCATGATCTTGTCGCCAGCGGCCAGCGCCTGGCCGAGATCATCCATCAGGTGTAAAATACCAGCACCTTGACAGAGGCGCGCACCAAAATCAGAGAGTTTCATTTGCAGAGTCACACTTGGGATGAAAAATGGGATGAAAAATCGTTACGTAAGAAAATGCCACCGAATCACGCTGAAACCTTAAACAGTCTGCCTCGGGACTCAAACGCCTGACCTGCTCAGCTGCTGGGACAGGTGCTGTGAAGCCTGACAAAACACGTATCCTACCAAGTTCCTGCAAAACATACCAGAGAAGATCAAATTGCAGGTACTGTGGAAAGTCCGACCCGCCCGACCCGGCTTACAACAGTAACATGCTGATTTTGTATTCGTAATGCCACAGACCAAGGTGCTCGATCCTGCGCAACAATACCGCCCTGTTGTTAAGCGCCACTTCCGTGTGATCAAGACTTGCGAAAAATTGGAATACAGGTGATAGTTAGCGGCTCAATCTGATTAGATGTTTTTCCTCTCCCCACGATGAGCTGACAGCGAACTGCAAGGCGTATTCATGCACCCCGCACAATCTCCGTTCCAGCAAGATGCCATTGAGCTGAAGGGCAGCGCACTCACCGTGGTGGTACTGCATCTGAAAAACAGTGACCCAAGGGTACTGTATCCGCAACTGGAAGAGGTCATTGATGGTGCTGGCAGCTTTCTTGCCAGCGCGCCAGTGGTCATTGACGTGGCATCGCTGGATGAACCGGCGCAGGAGACGCTGGATTTTACCTATCTGCTCAGATTTTTGCGTGGCGCTGGTCTGATGCCGGTAGGCCTGCAGGGAGCGGCAAACTCTCAGAAAGACAGAGTCAGCCAGGCTGGCCTGCTCTCTGTTGCCACCGCGCAAAAAGGCAGCCTGCCTGCACCGCAACCAGAAAGCAACCAAGTGGTACAGGAACGAGCAACACAGGAGAACACGCTCTTGTCAAGGGAAAGGCAGGAACCGGAACAGCAGAGCACGCCCTACAGGCAAGCTGCGCAACCCACTCCTGCACCACGAGCTGCCGGGCGACAAGCTGCGCAGCGGCCAACGACTGTACCGCCCCAAAAAGCAGAACCGCGCCAGGGTAGTCAGAGGGAGCCCTATATTGAGCCCGAAATTCCGGCTCTCAGTGAATCGGCCCTGGTTATTACCCAACCAGTGCGCGCCGGACAGCAAATCAGCGCGCCTAATGGCGATCTCATTGTCCTGGCCTCTGTCAATGCCGGTTCCGAGCTTTTTGCCGCCGGCAACATCCATGTCTACGGCGCCTTGCGTGGCCGTGCCCTGGCAGGGGTCAAGGGTGATACCAAAGCGCGTATCTTCACCCTGCAGGGCAACCCGGAATTGCTGGCTATTGCCGGTGAATATGTGGTCAATGAGGAATTGCCCTGGCGGGCGGTCAATCAGAGTTTTGCCGTCAGCTGGTCAGATTCTGGCCTGCGCTTTCAAGTCTTTGGCTCCTTTGAACCCTAAACAATCAACCAAACATCTGCTGGGCAGTAACGCATATGAATGAAGAAAACACAGCCCCAAACGAGGGGCGGAATCTGGCCACAGTTGTGGTCGTTACCTCTGGCAAGGGTGGAGTCGGTAAAACTACGACCAGCGCCGCCTTTGCTGCTGGCCTTGCCAAACGAGGGTATAAAACTGTGGTGGTCGATTTTGATGTCGGCCTGCGTAACCTGGATTTGGTCATGGGCTGCGAGCGCCGGGTCGTCTACGACCTGCTCAATGTCATCCATGGCGAAGGCTCCCTCAACCAGGCCCTGATCAAGGACAAACGCCAGGATAACCTTTTTATCCTGCCAGCCTCGCAAACCAGAGACAAGGACGCCCTTTCCTTTGAAGGTGTGCGCGATGTCATTGCCGAGTTGCAGGAACGCTTTGACTTTGTGGTCTGCGATTCCCCTGCGGGCATTGAAAAAGGCGCCATGGCCGCCATGTACTTTGCCGACGAGGCCCTGGTGGTGACCAATCCGGAAATTTCTTCAGTGCGGGATTCAGACCGTATCATTGGCATGCTGGCCAGCAAAACCCGCCGGGCCGAAGAAGAATTAGACCCGGTCAAGGAGCATCTCATTATCACCCGCTACGACCCCTCAAGGGTCAACCGTGGCGACATGCTCAGCGCCGAGGATATTCAAGAAGTGCTAGCCATTCCCTTTCTGGGGGTTGTGCCGGAATCCAAATCCGTGCTCATCGCCTCCAACGCGGGCGTTCCCATTACCCTGTGTGAGGAAAATGACGCGGGCGAGGCTTATTTCGACATTGTTGACAGGTTCCTCGGCCAGGCCAGGCCCCATCGCTTCCTGGACGCCCCCAAAAAAGGAATTCTCTCCAGAATTTTTGGAAAGGAGTGA
>CAZEIT010000082.1:0-7564 GCA_964512515.1 uncultured Desulfobulbus sp. | reverse complement strand
GTGCAGGAACTGGCCCGCTCCTTCCAGGGCATGGATGGAATTGGCCAGGCAGGCCTGGCCGCAGCCGACCCGCTCGGCCTGCGAGATTTGATCCTGGCCAAACTGGCCCCTCTTGCCCCAACCCTGCACGCGAAGTTCTATCGGGGCAGCCTCATCAGCGCGGATGAACAGCACCTCCTCGTTACGGCCCGACCTTTACAACCCGGTTCGGATACGGATCAGGCTCGGCTCCTTGCCCAGTTATTTCAAGAGGCAGAAGAGGAACTGCTGCAGCCGTACCAAGCCCAGGGCCTGCAGGCGAGTCTGACCCCGGTGGGCGCGTATCGGGTTGCCCTTGACAATGAAGAGGTCATCCGCCACGATGTGCAACTCGCCCTGCTGCTTTCCACTTTTGGCATTGCTCTGCTGCTCTTCTTCACCTTTCCCAGACCGTTTTTGGGTCTGCTTTCACTCCTGCCCTCGTTGGTTGGTTCTGCCGCCGCCCTTTTGGTCTATTCGTTTTTTTTCGATTCCATCTCCATCCTGGTACTGGGATTTGGCGGCGCGCTCATCTCCATCACCGTGGATTTCGGCATCACCTACCTGCTCCTGCTGGATCGGCCACATATTACCCGTGGACGGGAGGTGGCGCAGGAGGTGCGGGCCATTGGCGGCCGGGTTGCCCTTCTGACCACGGTGGGCGCTTTTCTGGTGCTTGGCCTGAGTGGTTTTCCCATGTTTGCGGAACTGGGTATTTTTACTGCCCTGGGCTTTCTCGGCACCTATCTCTATGTGATGCTGGTTTTTCCGTACATCTTTACCGAGCTCGCGCCAGGGCCGGAGCGGCCGCTGCCGCTGCGGGGTCTGGTGCGCTGGCTGAGCTCAAGAGGCTGGGCCGGGGCTATCTTTGCAGCCCTTGTTTTTGTTTTTTTGCTCCCCTTTGCCAAGCCTGTTTTTCATATCAGTTTGCAGGATATGAGTTCAGTGCGGACGGAAACCAGGGCCGCGGATAGCCGCTTCACCCAAACCTGGGGCGATGTGGGGGCAAGGGTCTATCTGATGGCACGGGCAAATGACCTTGCAGATCTGCAGGAGGCGAACGACAGGCTGCTGGTGCGTCTGGAAGAAGACCTGGCGGCTGATCGTATCGCCTCGGTGTTTTCACCTTCAATGGTTTTCCCTGGCCCGTCCAGAAGCGAGGCTAACCAAAGGGCATGGCATGCCTTTTGGACGCCTGAGCGCAGGGCAGAGCTGCAGAAAACGCTGGCCGAGGCTGGTTTACGCTCAGGTTTTGCCCAGGATGCCTTTATGCCCTTTCTTGCCCAGCTTGAGCCCAACTATCACGTGGCAAGGGTCCCGGTTCCGCCCGCCTTTCTTCGCCTGCTTTCAGTCAGCCAAACAGTAGGGCAGGGGGGCTATGTCCAGTTCATCAGCCTTAAGCCGGGGAGTTCCTACGACCCGGCGCAACTCTTTACCCGTTACAGTGCAGAGACGAAAATATTTGATGGTCCCTATTTTGCCAAGCGGCTGGGCGAGATCCTTTTTTCCACTTTTCTTAAGGGTCTGGCCCTTATCGTGGCCCTGGTGGCCTTTTTTCACCTGCTTTTTTCCTTAAGTCTGCGTTTGACCGCGCTCACTCTGCTGCCGCCTTTTTTTGCCTTTGTCTGCACCCTGGGCACCCTCAAGCTCCTTGGTCATCCCCTGGATATACCTGCCCTGATGCTGGCCATTGTCATCTTTGGCATGGGCGATGATTACTCGGTCTATACGGTCTATGGCTATCAATGGTATCGCAGTGCTGAGCACCCCTCCTACCTGCTGGTGCGCACCACGGTGTTCATGGCTGCGGCCTCAAGTCTGATCGGTTTTGGTGTGCTCTGCTTTGCCGAACATTCCCTCCTGCGCAGTGTGGGGCTTACCTCGGTGCTCGGTATCGGCTATTCGCTCCTGGGGGCTGCACTGCTCCTGCCGCCTCTGCTCAAGCGGCAATTCGAGAACCGTCCAGCAGCCCTGGCAGCTACAGCACCAGTCAAGTCGGTTGAACAACGCGTGCTTCAACGCTACCGCCTGCTTGAGCCTTATCCGCGCATCTTTGTCCGCAGTAAGCTCGCACTTGATCCCATGTTTCGCGATCTGCCCCTGGTATTGGCCAGCCAGCAGCCTGTCCGCACCGTCTACGACATCGGTTGCGGTTTCGGCCTGCCCGGCTGCTGGTTTCTGGAGCAATATCCCGGCTGCCGTATCTTTGGCATTGATCCGGATGCAGACCGGGTGCGGGTGGCAGCTCTGGCAACAGGTGCAGAAGGCTGCATTCGGCAGGGCTGGGCCACGGACAGGCCGTTCTTTAAAGAGTGCGTAGATCATGTTGATATGGTGCTGCTCATGGATATGCTCCATTATCTGGATGACCATTCCCTGACGCTCTGCCTTGAGCATGCGCGTGACTCCCTGGGCCATGGTGGGCTGCTTCTTATCCGCCATTCCCAAAAGCCCAAAGCACGTCGCAGTTGGCGCTGGCACCTGGAGGACAAGCGGGTGCGCCTGGCCGGACATGCAACCTTCTACCGTCCGCCCCAAGAGCTTGCAGCCCTGGCCCAGCAACTTGGCTTTGCGGTGCTCATGAGCGAACTAACACGAAATGACAGTGAGTTGGCATGGCTGCTCTGCCGCTTGGATACGCCGGAGTTGCCTGGCACCGCAGGGGATGCGGTAGAAAGAGAACAAGAAGCAAAGACAATTTAAGAGCAGTAGTCTGTCGCGGTGGAGCTTTACTGAGGATCAAAGGCGTAGCCAGCGCCGTAGACTGAGCGTATCAGCGAGCTGTCCGGGGCAATGGTCTCCATTTTGCGGCGCAGTTTTTTGACATGGCTGTCAATGGTGCGGTCGCTCACAATCCGCTGATCCTGGTACATATGCTCCATGAGCTGATCCCGGCTAAAAATACGGCCGGGATGGGCGCTGAGCAAACTAAGCAGCTTGAATTCAACCACTGTCAGTTCTAGTGGCTGACCATGCAGGGATGCCTGCATCTTGCCTGCATCCAGGTGCAGGTGCAGGTGCAGGTGCAGATGCTGATCTGAGCAATCTGTGCCAGAACTGCGGCGCAGCACGGCTTTGACCCTGGCCACCACCTCGCGCGGACTGAAAGGTTTGCAGATATAGTCGTCTGCGCCAAGTTCCAGCCCGAGTATTCGGTCTATTTCCTCGATGCGCGCTGTTATCATGATGATTGGCACGCTGGAGAAAGTGCGGATATCCTTGCATATTTCCATCCCATCCCGGCCAGGCAGCATGAGGTCGAGCAGTACAAGATCCGGTTGTTGCTCCCGTATCCACTTGACAGCCCCTGTTCCCTCACGCAGCCAGGAGACGGCAAAGCTCGAAGCGCGCAGATAATCGCCCAGAATGGCTGCAAGCTGCTCTTCGTCTTCTACAATCAGAATGTGCTGCATATCTTTAACCCCTTTCCGGCAGGAGTATCTCTATCCTGAGGCCACCCAAATCAGAGGCATGGGCACTGATGGCGCCGCCATGGGCCGTAACAATGCTTTCGCACAGGGCCAGGCCCAGCCCGGTTCCGCCAGAGTTCCGATTCCGAGAGCTTTCCACGCGATACAGCCGCTCAAACAGGTGAGGCAGGGCTTCCAGAGGGACGCCTGGCGCAGAATCTTCCATGCTGAGACAAATAGTGCCGGGGGCGCGCTCAAGGCGCAGACATGCTTCTCCGCCCGCATTTGTATAGCGTAAAGTGTTGGTGAGCAGATTGTCCAGGAGCTGGCGCAGACGTTGGCCATCGCCAAAGATCCATAAAGGTTTGTGTGTGGTCAGAAACTGGAGCCGCATGTTCCGGTCGCGAAACTGGTTTTGAAAAAAATCGACCGCCTGTCCGGCCAGGTCATGCAGGTCGAGCTGTTCCTTACGATACGACAATGCGCCGATGTCTGCGTTCGCCAGTTGGTACAAATCGTCCACCAGGCGGCCGAGGTGCAACACATTGCTGTGCAGGCTGGCCAGGGTTTGCGGAGTTGGCTGCCGAATGTTGTCCTGTACTGCTTCAATTTCAGCCTGAAGTACCGACAGGGGCGTGCGCAGTTCATGGGAAATGTCAGCCACCCAGCGGTGGCGTTCCTGCTGGTTGCGGGCCAGGGTTTGCGCAAGGGTGTTGATATCTGCTGCCAGCCGCCCCAGTTCATCACGCGACCGAACCGGCACACAGGTAGCGTAGCGGCCCGCCGCCAGTTGAGCGACCGCCCCGGTCAGACCCGTAATCCGTCGCACCAGAAAATGAGCAAGGAGAAGCGAGAGAAGCGCCACTCCGACAATCATACCCAGGGCCAGCAGTGCGAGAGCGTGATGTTGTCTTTCTGCAAACAGGTGGATCATGCCATCAGTGATAATACTGATCGGTGCCAGACCCAGTCTTCCTATCTCCTGCCCTTGAGCCTTGAGGGTGATGAAAGCAAGTGATTCAGGCGTCTGTCGGGGGTCACCAAACAAGAGCCTCTGCTCGCCGTCCAACAGGATCAGGCGTTCTTCAAAACGACTCCTGTCCGGCTTGTTGTCAGCGTGCTGATCCCCGGCGAGCTGGTGTCTACCGCTGGCGTAGTCCATCCCTTCTCTTTTTTCCCGCAGGGACATGTATTCGTTTCTCGCTTCTCTGTAGATGGCCATGAAGGCCTCGTGAGGCTGCTGCCGAAAAAAGTCCCAGTCCTGATGTTGTACATAGGCCTGCTCAAGATGAACGGCCAGCCGGTTGAGTCTTTCCTGTTCGACCTGCTGGATATAACGAAAGAGTTCCCGGTCAAAGGTGAGCCGAAAAATCAGAAACATCAACAGTACCAGCACGCAACTGGAGAGCAGAAAAGCGAGAAAATAACGGGTGCGAATCCCAACCGCCAAGCTTTCAAACATGGATTTTTCCTCCCTGATTTTTCTACCACACCAGTCTTGTTCCCTTCCACTCCTGTTTCCAGCTTTTTTGCTCTTTCCTTATTTCCTCCACATTTCCTGCAAATTTTCAGGGTATAGCGGGATCATGCCAGGCAATCCTGTTCACAAGGAAAAATACGGAGAGCGTGGCAGATCATCACTGCTCGGGCATTGAAATACAGACACCAAAAGGCATCACCACCACAGGCAGCAGTACAAAGTGCAGGTAAACTTATTCTATTTTTTATTGTTCATTCAAAAAATTGTGGAGATCACCATGCAAACAACAGTAGAACAGACCATGCTACACGCACACGGTAAGAATCAGGTGCAATGGCGTACCTGGGTAACCCCCCTGACCACCGGTAGTTTCGCGCTCACTGCCCTTACCGGACTCCTGCTGCTCTTCAAGGTGCACATCGGCTTGATCAAGCCTGTGCACGAATGGCTCAGCCTGGTTTTTGTGGCTGGAGCCCTTGTCCATATCCTGCTCAACTGGCGGCCTCTGGTACGTTATGCAAATCGCCCCTGGGGCCGGTTCATACTGGCTGTTTTTGCTGTGTTGACCTGCGCGACCCTGCTGGTGCCGGCTCCGAACAACGGTGCCATTCCAGAGGAAAAAACCCTGGTTATCCTGCAACATTCATCCCTGGCGGCTGTTGCGAAGGCCGCAGGCCGCACCCCGGATGAGGCGGTGCAACTGCTGGAGAAACAGGGCATTTCGGCCAGCAGTGTCGAGACTATCGATGCCATTGCCCGTAACAACGGCAAGGAATTGAACGAGCTGATGCGGGTCGTTTTTCAGAACTGAAAAGAAGGGATATCCCTGTTTCACATCAAACTCCTCTTTTGACCGGCAGTTGCATGTGCAACAGGAGTAGAACCATGGCAAAAGGATCTCAAACACAAGTAGGCCTTTGAATCTTTCTGAAACGTTTTTTATATTGCCTGGCCTCTATGAGCCCCCGTTGCTGTGCTAGAGCTTGCAGCCCTGGCGCAGCAACTTGGCTTTGCAGTGCTCGTTAGCAAACTAACACGAAATGACAGTGAGTTGGCATGGCTGCTCTGCCGCGGGGACGCCGAGCCTAGCCTTCAGAGTATGCTACCGGGCGAGGCGGGAAAAGCCAAATCAACATGAAAAAATAATTTGCATACATTCGTGTTTGTACATATAGTTGCCGATCTTCATTTCAGACGGAACTCACTTAAATAGAAGCTGGTATTTTCAGGAAACGACTATGCAAAGCAAAAATTTTACTCGTGTGTGCGCGGGCCTGTGCGCCCTGTTGCTGAGCCTGACTGCGGCCTGCAAGAAGGAAGAACAAGAACAGGCCAATCCCATGGCCATGATGGGAACGCCTGAGGTCGAGGTCTATCAGGTGGCGGAGCAGATGGTCTTGCCCCAGGTGGAGTTGCCTGGTCGTACTGCTGCCTACCGGGTGGCCGAGGTGCGGCCCCAGGTAAACGGCATTCTCATGAGGCGCCTCTTTACCGAGGGGAGCGAAGTGAAGGAGGGACAGGTGCTCTACCAGATAGACCCCGCCATCTACAAGGCCACGGTTGAGAGCGCCCAGGCTCGGCTGGCCCAGGCAACTGCGGTGGAATATTCTGCCCGCCAGAAGGCAGCCCGTTACCGCAGCCTGGTGCAGACCAAGGCGGTCAGCGTCCAGGAACAGGTGGAGATGGAGGCGACCTGGAAACAGGCCCAGGCTGAGATAGCCGCAGCCAAGGCTGCCCTGGCAACTGCCCAGATCAACCTGGAATACACCAAGGTCAAGGCCCCGATCAGTGGCCGCATCGGTCGGAGCATGGTCACTGAGGGCGCGCTTATGACCGCGCAGCAGCCCAATGCCCTGGCCGTGATCCAGCAGCTCGATCCGCTCTACGTGGATGTGAACCAGGCTGCCGATGAAATGCTGGCCCTGCAGGAAAAAATGGGCGGCAGAAGGGAGGCTGGCAACACCGAGCCCACCAAGGTACAGGTTCTCCTGGCTGACGGCAGCGAACATGGCGCGCCTGGCAGCCTTGAATTTTCAGATGTCACGGTTGATCAGGGCACTGGTACGGTCACGGTGCGGGCGATTGTGCCCAATCCGGATCGCAGCCTCTTGCCGGGCATGTTTATCCGCGCCCGCCTGACCAGCCCAGTGGAGGATGCGACGACCCTGGTGCCCCAGGCCGCTGTCCAGCGTACCCCGCGGGGTGAACAGATGCTGTATTTGGTCAATGCCGACTCCAAGGTGGAGATGCGCCTGATCAAGACCGGTCGCAACGTGGGCCAGCAGGTCATTGTTACAGATGGTCTGTCCATGGGCGAGCGGGTGGTGGTGCAAGGCCTGCAAAAGATTCGCCCAGACATGGAGGTAAAGGTGGTCCAGGCTGCACCCAAGAAGGCCGCAGCCGAACCTCCTCAGGCGGGCCAGACCGCTCCCCAGGCAGAACAGAAGGCGGAGTGAGCCATGGCCAGATTTTTTATCGATCGTCCCATCTTTGCATGGGTTATTTCCATTGTCATCATGCTGGCGGGTTCACTTGCGGTGAACACCCTGCCGATCTCGCAGTATCCTGAGATCGCGCCGCCAGCCATCCGGGTCACCACCTTATATCGCGGCGCTTCGGCCAGCACCATCGAGAGCAACGTGGTCCAGGTCATTGA
>CAZEIT010000081.1:0-7565 GCA_964512515.1 uncultured Desulfobulbus sp. | reverse complement strand
GTTCAAGTACATCAACCTGTTCGGCGCCCTGCTCGGTTTCCTGATTGGGCTGGTTAACCTGCTCTTTTTCCAGTTCAGCTGAGAATTACAGCAGGTCCGGCATGACCAGTGTCCCGTGCGGTTAAATTTTGTTATACAGTTAAAAAAGGTCAGCTTCGCACGGTGCGTTACGATTGGCTGGCGCACATTCTTAAACGGACATAAGTAGACAACAAGCAAAAACTTCCATATAGTTAGAAATGTATGCTTTGGATAGGAATAATTCCTTTTAACCTTTCAAAATCACGGAGGCGTACATGTCATTGCACCCATACAAGGCTAGGGAACTCTTTGACGCCATTGTCAACCAAGAGGATTTTATCTTGCTTGATGTGCGCAATAACAAGGATTTTACCCGGTTTCATGTGGAAGGTCCCAACCCTTTTACCATGATTAATGTATCGTATTATGATTTTATGGAGCTGGAAGAGGAATCCGTGGCCAAGGTGCCACGAGACAAGCCGGTTCGCATTGTTTGTGCCCAGGAGGGCTCAGCCAAGTATGTGGGCGAAATTCTCGTCAAGCATGGTTTTGATTCGGTGAGCTATCTTGAAGATGGCATCAAGAGTTGGGGCAATGTCTTAGTGCCGATGCTGGTGCACAAGACAGGCGGCTATGCCCTTTACCAGCTCATCCGACCAGGCAAGGCTTCCTGCAGCTATGCCCTTAGCCATGGCAAGGAGATGATGCTTTTTGATCCTTCAAGAAATGTTAATTTTTATTTGGATTTTGCTGCACAGCAGGGCTGCATGATCACTAAGACCTTTGAAACCCATCTTCAAGCCGACTACATTGCCGGCAGCCGGGATATTGCCCGCAAAACCGGCGCAATCTTCCTTGGCAATGACGGTGATTTCAAGGATTCCAAAAACGACTATCAGCCGCTGAAGGATGGTGAAATCATAAAATTTTCTACCGGAGGTCCGGCTGTACGCGTCTTCTTCAGCCCTGGTCATACCCCGGGCTCCACCTCTTTTATTGTTGATGAGCGTTTTTTTATTTCGGGCGACACGGTATTCATCAACTCGGTTGGCAGACCAGATTTGGGCGGTAAGGCCGAGGCCTGGGCAGGCATGCTTTTTGACAGCATTCAGAAGGTGAAGAAGCTGGATCAGGGTCTGGTTGTGCTGCCCGGCCACTTTACTGATTGGGCCGAGGCCAACGATCAACTCATCTTTGCCCTGCCCCTGGGCGAGGTGCTTAGGCGTAATCAGAACATCTACAATCTGGCCGGCAAGGAGGAGTTCACCGCCTTTATCAGGGCCAACATGCGGCCACAACCCGAAGAGTATGCGACTATCCGCGAGGTCAATGCCAATGTCATCCAAGAGGATGATGAAAAGCAGGAGGTGTTGGACCTGGGTAAAAACGAATGCGCCGCCTCTGCCTATGCGGCACAGCAGCAGGCGCAAGGAGCGCAGGCATAAAACTATCTGGATGGACAACTCCTTAACCTTTGTTCTATTATGGCGCAGTTGCTGGGTAATTATTCCGCCTGCAAGCCGGTAGCTGCGCCAAGTATAATTTATTGAAATCAACAAGACAGGAGAGCTGAAGGCCTGTTTTTTTTTCTTGAAACTCTCCCTGCTGTGCAAAAAAACTCTCCAACAAACCAGGTACGATTATGAAAATAGGAAAAAACATATCAGCATTTCGTCGTTACCATGCCATGTTGCTGCTCTGTGCGGTGCTGGCCTTGGGGGCTTGCACCTCTGCTTCGTATCATCGCGCCCAAGTGCAGGACGACTCCACCGACAGGATGACTGTTGGTAAGGTGCAGCGTGAAATTCGCGTGGGCATGAGTGGCGCCGAGGTTGCCCAGGTTCTGGGCTCTCCCAATATTGTGTCCACTGATGAAAACCGCCGTGAAGTCTGGATTTACGACAAGATTGCCACGGATAAGGCCTATTCCACCAGCCGGGGTGGTATCAACGCGCTCATTCTCGGTTTTGGCGGGGATGTTGCCGGAGGCGGCGGCATTGGTGCAAGCGGCAGCTCTGGAGCTTCCTCCACCAGCCAGCGCACCCTGACCGTTATTATCAAATTCGATAATGATGGCAAGGTACGCGACTTTGCCTACCATACCTCCCGGTTTTGAGAATGGTTCGCCCTTTTCACCGTGCCCTGCTTGTTCTCGCACTACCACTGCTCCTGCTAAGTGCCTGTGCAACAGCACCGCCTAATCTTTTTGTGGTTTCGGAAACCCAGCTTGAGCGACGGCAAATCGAAACCCGTCGCTATATCGGCATTGGCGAGACTGATTTGCTCTCCGCCAGTGCCAATGTTTTGCAAGACCTCGGCTTTAATCTGGAAAATTCTGAAACCAAGCTTGGCGTCATTACCGCCAACAAACAAAGGGATGCCACCAGCGGCGGAGAAATTGCCTTATCTCTGTTTTTTGGCATAGTTGGTGGTGTGCACATGCCAGTCAGCAAGGAACAGAATATTCGGGTGGCTTTGGTGATCCGGCCGGTGCTGGACAGCAAACGCAAGCCGATTGCTGATGAACATTTTGTCAGGGTCACCTTTCAACGGGTAGTGCGGCGTTCCGACAACAGCACCATGGCGGAAACCATGACTGACCCGGCCTTGTATCAGGATTTCCACGAGCGCCTGTCTAAATCTGTCTTTATCGAGGCTCAGAAAATATGAGAAGCACCGCTATTCTGCTCCTGAGTTGTATGCTCTTTTCCGCCTGTGCTATGCAGACCACTAATCAGCGTATCCTGGATACCGGTGAAGAAAGCCAGTTGCAAAAACGGAGCTATCAGTCACGCAGTTTTGACACCAGCGATAAAGAAGTGGTCATGCGTGCCATTATCTCCACCATGCAGGATCTCGGTTTTATTATTGATCGGGCGGATCTGGTCCTGGGTACGGTCAGCGGCACCAAGCTGGATTACAATCAGATCAAGATGACCGTCTCGGTCAGGCCAAGGGGGGAAACGCAGATGCTGGTACGTGCCAATGCTCAGTTCAACCTGCGGCCCATCGAAGACCCTAAACAGTATCAGGATTTTTTCTCATCACTGGAAAAATCGCTTTTTCTTACCGCCCATACAGGTGAATAGAATCAGACCTCCTCTTGCGGCATGGAGTTAAAGTTAAGATTCATAGTCGATTAATATACTATCTACGCTGCCATGGACAAATTTTTTGATGTTATTTATTCTGGACAACTAGCTTCCAACGTTCAAGGCGATGAAGCGGTTAAGCAATTTTCAATTTTGTTTAAAATATCACAGGAAAAATCTCGCAATATTGTTCTTGGTAATAAAGAGTTTGTGATCAAAAAAAATATTGATAGGGCCACGGCTCAAAAATATAAAGAAAAATTATCCCAAATTGGATTGATAATCCATATTCATGAAAGTGTTGCGCTTCAAACAACTGATAAAAATTTGTCACAGCAGCAATCTGGGGCGATCGAAAAGATCGAGGCAAAACAGAATGAAGATCAGCACACTAAATTTTTTTATAATCCTTATCAGAGCCCCCAGAGTAATTTATTGCCTCAACCAAACATTGATGAACTTGATGTTTCAGAAAAATGGAAGAAACGATTTCATCTCATTGAAGAGGCCGGTGGGCCGAAACTCCCGTACATTAAGGAGCTTTCCTTTAGTGGGCGCATGCAGATCATGGGGAATATCCTTTCTTATATTTTTTGGCCTATATATCTTCCCATTAAAGGTCTGTGGCGTCCTGCACTTTGCTACTTTGCCTTGGGTGTAGCCTTAGGTATTATCCTGGAAATGACAGGTTTTGAAAGGGTAAGTCGTGCAATTGGCTACGGGGTATCGGCCATAGTCATGATGCGAACAAACATCAACTACTACCGACATAAAGTGTTGGGGGAGAAATTTTGGTTTTAAAGGGCTTGCTCTGCTTGTTGTTCTGCTAAACCAACCCTGTACTTCACCTGCATCCGTAGCGCTTCAGGTCAGGCGTATTTTCATGAAACGTGTTAAATGTTCAGGGTAATTCTACACTGAAACCCAGCTTCATCATCGCCTGAATAGCTCCCCGCCTGGTTTTCTGGCACATTTCAGCAGCACAAGGGAGACCAGCTCTCCACAATAAATCTGCGCCAGCTCCTTCCAAGCAGGGCAGGCCAGCCTTCCTCGGCCAAAATCAGACTTTTTGCTTGACAGTCTTCTTCAGTCGCTGTTAATGAATGACTGTTCATTTCTTTGCTGGCCTTTTTATCCTCCACCTCAACAAGGGAAATGCAGCTATGACCTGGTTCATCCAAACTTTCAAGTCGTCTCTAGGCAAAAAGTACATCATGGCGATCACCGGCCTCATGCTGGGTAGCTTCCTCGTTGTGCACGCCATTGGTAACAGCTCGATTTTCTGGGGAAGAGAAGCGTTCAACGCCTATGCACACCATCTCCACTCACTTGGCATCTTTGTCACCTTCTTTGAAATCGGCCTATACAGTATTTTCTTTCTCCATGTGATCACCGCCTTCTATCTGTTTTTTGAAAACCGGAAAGCACGCGGTGGAAAATACGAGGTGTGGACCAGCGCAGGCGGAGTTACCTGGGGTTCGCGCACCATGCCCTACACCGGCATTGCGATCTTTTTATTTATTCTGATCCACATGGCGAACTTCCATTTTGTCGAGAAAACAGAGGTTGTCACCATCTCTGATTATGTCACCAAGGTATTGACCAATCCGGCATACACTCTTCTGTATCTGGTTGGCCTGAGTATGCTGCTGCTCCATATCAGCCACGGCTTCTGGTCTTTGCTGCAGACCCTGGGCATCAGCCACCCCAAATATGATGAGCCTTTGCGTATTGTGGCTTGGGCCATTGCAGCGATCATGGGAGCGATTTTCATCCTTGTCACCCTGCTCATGGTGGTTTCCCGTAATCAGCTTCTATAAGTGATTCCACGCTGAGTTAGTTTTGAGCATAGGCGGCCCGCAGCACCGCTGAACACCGGGCACTAAAAAAGGTTCAACTACTTATTAACCCATAGCCAAAAGATACTACTATGCAGCTTGATTCCAAAATTCCTGAAGGACCGCTGGCCGAAAAATGGGACAAATGCCGTTTTTCCAACAAACTCGTTAACCCCGCCAATAAGCGGAAATACGAAGTCATCATTGTGGGCACCGGTTTGGCCGGGGCTTCCGCAGCAGCAACCCTTGGCGAACTGGGCTACAATGTCAAATCCTTCTGCATCCAGGACAGCCCGCGCCGGGCACACTCCATCGCTGCCCAGGGTGGTATCAATGCCGCCAAGAACTACCAGGGTGATGGCGACTCCATTTTCCGTTTGTTCTACGACACCGTAAAGGGTGGCGACTTCCGCGCCCGTGAGGCCAATGTGTACCGTCTGGCCCAGGTGTCCAACAACATCATTGATCAATGCGTTGCCCAGGGCGTACCTTTTGCCCGCGAATACGGCGGCACTCTGGCCAACCGTTCCTTCGGTGGCGCGCAGGTATCCCGTACTTTTTATGCCCGTGGTCAGACAGGGCAGCAGTTGCTCTTGGGCGCATACTCCGCCATGATGCGTCAGGTAGCAACCGGCAAGGTCAAGATGTACACCCGCCGCGAGATGATGGACGTGGTCGTTGTTGACGGTGTTGCCCGTGGTATCGTATGCCGTAACCTCATTACCGGTGAGATCGAGAAGTATTCGGCCCATGCCGTGGTTCTGGCCACCGGTGGATATGGCAACGTGTACTTCCTGTCCACCAACGCCATGGCCTCGAACGTGACCGCATCCTGGCGCGCCTACAAGCGTGGCGCTGGTTTTGCCAACCCCTGTTATGTACAGATTCACCCAACCTGTATTCCGGTACACGGCGACTACCAGTCCAAACTCACCTTGATGAGTGAAAGTCTGCGTAACGACGGCCGCGTGTGGGTGCCTAAGAAGGCTGGCGATACCCGCAAGGCCAGTGATATTCCCATGGAAGAGCGGGATTACTACCTGGAGCGCAAGTACCCCTCCTTCGGTAACCTGGTGCCGCGCGACGTTGCCTCCCGTAACGCCAAGGAAATGTGCGATGCCGGCCATGGTGTTGGCGAAACCGGTCTGGGCGTTTATCTGGACTTTGCCGATGCGATCAAGCGCGATGGTTTGGATGTGATCATGCGCAAGTACGGCAACCTTTTCCAGATGTACGAAAAGATCGTGGACAGTGATCCGGCCAAAGAACCTATGATGATTTATCCTGCGGTTCACTACACCATGGGAGGTCTCTGGGTTGATTACCATCTCATGACCACTCTGCCTGGCCTGTATGCCACCGGTGAGTGCAACTTCTCTGACCATGGCGCAAACCGCCTGGGGGCGTCCGCGCTCATGCAGGGCTTGGCCGATGGCTACTTTGTTCTGCCCTACACCATCGGTAACTACCTGGCTACGGTTGCGCCGGTTCCCACCGACGCCAATGACGCAGCCTTCGATGCCTCGGTCAATATGGTTAAGGAACAGACCGAAAAACTCATGAAAAACACCAGAAGCGGTAAGGGCAAGGAAACCGTTGACCATTACCACCGTGAACTGGGCAAGGTTATGTGGGATAATTGCGGTATGGCCCGCAATGCTGCCGGTTTGAAAGAAGCCATTAAGAAGATTCCTGAAATCCGTGCTGAATTCTGGGAGAATGTCACTGTTCCGGGTTCTGGCCAAGAACTCAACCAATCACTTGAGCGCGCTGGCCGTGTTGCTGATTTTCTTGAATTTGCGGAACTCCTGGCCAAGGATGCCTTGGCTCGTGAGGAATCCTGCGGCGGCCACTTCCGCGAGGAAAGCCAGACCGAAGAGCACGAAGCCAAACGTGACGACGAAAATTTCAGCCATGTTGCCGTATGGGAGTACAAGGGAGAAGAGGCGGAGCCTGTGATGCACAAGGAACCGTTGGCCTTTGAAAATGTGACTCCTTCACAGCGGAGCTACAAGTAATCCGAATGCGTGCACATTGACATCGCTTCTGAACTTCAACCATAATACGGAAGAAACCCATGGCATCGAAATCGATTAATATTTTGGTAAAAATCTGGCGGCAGAACGGGCCCCTGGCCCAAGGCGCCTTTGAAGAACATGCCCTGAAAGATATCAGCACTGATATGTCTTTTCTTGAGATGATCGACGTGCTCAATGAGTGGCTGACCCGCAAGGGACTTGAGCCCATTGCCTTTGACCATGACTGTCGCGAAGGTATCTGCGGCATGTGCGGAGCCATGGTCAATGGTACCGCACATGGCCCGGACAAGGAAACCACCTTGTGCCAGTTACACATGCGGCGTTTCAAGGATGGTGACACCATCGTCATTGAACCATTCCGCACCCAGGGCTTCCCGATCGTGAAAGACCTGATTATAGACCGTTCCGCCCTTGACCGCATTATTGCCGCTGGCGGTTTTGTTTCGGTCAACACTGGTTCGCCCCAGGACGGCAACACCATCCTCATTCCTCAGCATGTTGCCGAGCAGGCCATGGACGCAGCCGCCTGTATTGGCTGCGGCGCCTGCGCAGCGGCCTGTCCGAATGGCTCTGCC
>CAZEIT010000080.1:1635-7583 GCA_964512515.1 uncultured Desulfobulbus sp. | reverse complement strand
ACAGGCAGCTTAGAAACCCTGCAGACGAGCCGGGTATATATCCGCCCAGTTCACTGCCGCACAGGCAGCTTAGAAATTCTATGGCTAAACTCAGGTTGCCCAGGTGCATGTTCACTGCCGCACAGGCAGCTTAGAAAAGCGCGTCTTTCATCGCCTTACCAGCCACCAAGTTCACTGCCGCACAGGCAGCTTAGAAAAATCTCTTCGTCTTATTGGCGGCTTCTGTTGTCGTTCACTGCCGCACAGGCAGCTTAGAAAGCATTGGCATCACCAACCATGGCAGGCTTGTTGTTCACTGCCGCACAGGCAGCTTAGAAATGGGCAAGGCCAATACCTGGTCAGATGAGTCTGTTCACTGCCGCACAGGCAGCTTAGAAAAAAAATGCCTGAGAGTGTCGATGTTTTCTCTGTTCACTGCCGCACAGGCAGCTTAGAAATGTTCGCGCCTGATATCATGCGTTTGCGAATCGTTCACTGCCGCACAGGCAGCTTAGAAAATAGGCTTGCAGGCCCACCCAGGGGATGTGTAGTTCACTGCCGCACAGGCAGCTTAGAAAAACACGGGATGCAGGGCGTGCACAATGGGCACGTTCACTGCCGCACAGGCAGCTTAGAAAAGGTAATGCCAACGTCCAAGTTCCAGCCAATGGTTCACTGCCGCACAGGCAGCTTAGAAACGCAAAACCTTGACCGTTGAAATCAGCGATCCGTTCACTGCCGCACAGGCAGCTTAGAAAATACCAGCTACGACACCAGGGCCAATATAGATGTGCAGAGCATAAAAAAAGCCCAGATAAGAGGGGGCTCTTATCTGGGCTGCAGGTCAGGCCGCGAAGCGGCGAACAAAGGTTTAACTGATTTTTTCCTGCAGAAGCGGGATGAATTCTAAAATATCGGCTACCACGCCTACGTCTGCGGTCTGAAAAATAGGGGCGTTCGGGTTCTTGTTTACTGCAATGATAAAGGGATTGCCCTTGATGCCGCCCATGTGCTGAAAGGAACCGCTGATACCCAGGGCAAGATAAACCTTGGGTTTGACTGTCTGGCCGGAAGTACCAACCTGTCTGGCTTTTTCCAGCCACTTGGCGTCAACAATCGGCCGCGAGCAGCAGACATCCGCGCCCATGGCCTTGGCCAGATCATGCACCATGGCAATATTGTCTTCTTCTTCGATACCGCGACCTACGGCAACAAGCACCTCGGACTTGGTGATGTCGACATCGCCGGTTTCTGCTTCAATGATTTCAACAAAAGTACGCTTGCTGGAGAAATCAGTGACTTCCGCCGATTTGTCGGCCACCTGTCCATTGGCGCTTTTAGACTCGTCCGGAGCAAAGGCCCCGGCCCGCACCGTGATAACCGCACCACCTGCCAGGTCAGCCAGAGAGCGGGTGGAAACAGCGCCGCCGTATTCCTGACGCACTACTTTCAGTTTGCCACCTTCCACGCCTTCGACGCCTGTGGCGTCTGACACAAAGGACGCGCCCATCCTAATTGAGAGTCCGGGTGCAAGATCCATGGCAAAGGTATCGTTTGCCGCCAAGACAATGGATCCGGCCGGCACGAGTGCCAGCAAGACCTTGCGGGCAATTTCTGCATTGGGCTGGGCTAGGGCCTCGTTGGCAACGTACCAAACCGTAGTAAAGGTCTGTGCCGCTTCCTTGGCAGCTTGTTCAGCTTGCCCTGGTGCTCCCAGGACAATGGCTGTTACCTGTGCCTGGGCATCAATATTTTTTGCCGCAGTGGCCAACTCCAGTGCTGTCTCGTCGAGCACACCATTTTTGTGGCCAAGATATGTATATATTGCAGCCATCACTTCAGCCCTCCCTTTGCCTTCAGAAGTTCAACCACCTTATCTGCCATTTCCTCATCGCTGCCATCAAGCATCTCAGCACCGGCTCCAAGCTCGGGCTGGAAATACTCCATCCGCTGCATCTTCACACCGGTGTCGTTGAAACCGATGCCAGCGGCATCCAGTACAGGAATTTCCAGGGAAGCCACCTTACGGATGCCGCGGATGCTGACGTAGCGCGGTTCGTTGATACCTGTTTGGATGGACAGAACGCAGGGCAGTTCAATACGGCTGATCTCCTGGCTGCCACCCTCGATCTCGCGGCCAATGGTCAGCATCTTATCTGACTCTACTTCGATCTTGTTGACCAGGGAGGCATAGGGAATATCCAGCATGGCGGCCATCATGCCGCCTACCTGACCGGCGCCTGCATCTGCCTGTGCACCGGTGAGGATCAGGTCAAACTTGTTTTTGCCCACATAGGCACTGAGGATGGAGGCGGTCTTGTAGCCATCGCATCGTTAAAGGCGTCGTCAGAGAGCAACACCCCTTTTTCAGCGCCCATGGCCATTTCCCGGCGCAGGATCTCTTCGTCTTCATCCGTGCCAACACTGACCACGGTTACCGAGCCGCCGGCCTTGTCCACGATCTGAATCGCCTCTTCTACCGCATAGTTATCCCACTCGTTCACCGCATACACCAAGTCGTCCCGCTCAATGTCGTTACCTGCCCGGTTGAGCTGGATCTCGTTGCCCGCTGGATCGGGAACCCGTTTCACGCAAACCAGAATGTCCATGTGTTCTCCTTCAGTAAATATTGACTGACACGCTCCTGAAGAGGAATGGTTTCCCCTTCAAACTCTCTTATATGCTTATTCCTGTTCCAGATCGAAGATGCTATCAAGGAGACGAGGGAAATGCGACGCAGGCGTACATACAAATACGTCCTGCGAGCATTTTCCGAAGCCGACACAGATAGGGCTTTGATCTGGCACTGGAATTACCACGCTACCCGGCTGGCCACCAGTTCGGTGAGGTCAAGCACCTCCATCTGCCCTTCGAGTCCGGCAATCTTGATGGCGTCTTCCATGTTTATCAGGCAGAACGGGCAAGCAGTGACAATCACGTTTGCCCCGGCTTCCTTTGCCATGTTGACCCGCAGCACGCCCATACGTACCTCTTCCTCAGGCTCGTAGAAGAGCATCAAGCCACCGCCGCTACAACAGAAAGAGCGGTCGCGGCTCTTCTCCATTTCTACCCGTTTCATACCGGGCAGGCTGTCGAGCAGCTTGCGCGGTTCATCGTAGAGGAGGTTATGGCGACCAAGATAGCAGGGATCGTGGTAGGTATAGACCCGCCCTTCTTCATCCGGGCCAGGCTGGTTGAAACTGAACTTGCCTGCGACAACACCTTCCAAAAGAACCTGGGAAACATGCTGCACCGGCGGTAGGCCGCTGTAGTCGTTTTTCAGGGTGTTGAAGGCATGTGGATCGGCAGTAACGATACGTTTGGCGCCAGACTCAACGATCATCTCGGTGTTGTGGGCCTTGAGGTCCTGGAAGAGCATTTCCTCGCCAAAGCGTCGCACCTCGTTGCCGGCATCCTTTTCCTCTTCGCCCAAGATGCCGTAATCGACCCCCATGTGCTGCATGAGCCTGGCTGTGGTCTTAGTGATGCGGATGATGCGGTCATCATAGGAACCGACACTGTCAACAAAAAACAGCGTTTCAGCTGGTGTTTCAGGATCCACGAGCCTGACCTCAACCAGTTCGGCAAAGTCCTTGTCGTCAATCCATTTGGCGCGCTGCTTGGCTGTTTTCCCGTAGGGGTTACCGCGTTTTTCCAGGGCACTGAGCGGTTTTTGCAAGGATTGCGGCACCATGCCGGCATCGATCATGCCCCGGCGCAGATCCACGATCTTGTCGATGTACTCGATGGCAATCGGGCACTCTTCCTCACAGGCGCCACAGGTGGTGCAGGACCAGATCTCATCTTCGCTGTAGATGGAGCCGATCAGTTCAGGGCTGGGTTGGGCTTCGCCCCAAACCGGGTAGGTTTTGAAGAGCTGATCGCGCGCCTTGATGCTGATGAAGCGGGGCGAAAGCGGGCGTTTCACGGTATTGGCCGGGCACTGGTCGGAACAGCGGCCACAGTCGGCACAGCTGTAAAAATCCAGCATGTGCTTCCAGGTAAAATCCTCCAGCTTATGCACGCCGAATACTTCCTGATCCTCAAGTTTGCTTTCGTCTATGCCGTAACGCACTGGCTTGACCGTGCCCTTGTTCAGGCGCATGAAATAGACGTTGAAGAGTGAGGTCAGTACATGGAAGTGCTTGCCGAACGGAAGGAAGCAGAGAAAGTAAAAGAAAACAAGATCATGCACATAGTAGGAGCCGATATGCAGGGTCTGGAGGGTGCCCTGGGAGGCGCCACTGAGCATGCGGCTGAAAATATCGGCCAAGGACAGGGGCGCGGCGTGGTGCAGGGCCGGTGTCGCCGCGATGGCTGCGGCTTCAAACAGGCTCTCGGAGATCATCAGCACTGAGATCAGTGCCAGAACAAACACCGCCTCTGCAGTGTGATCCTTGCCGTAGCGTTCGGGCACGGCATACCTGGGCGGTTTCAACACGCCCCGGCGGAAGGCGGCAATCAGACAGGCAATCAGGACCACGGTGGCCGCGTAATCCTTGGCAATGTTGTACAGCGTTCCCAGCGGGCCTGACATGCCGGGCAAGGCAAAGTCTGCGTTCATGCCGATAAAGACCAGGCTGATAGAACGCAGTGCCAACACCAGAAAACCGAAAAAGATGGCGATATGCAGCAGGCCCGCCACCATATAGCGCGGCTGCTTGATCTGGCCCAGCCACAGGGAGAAAACCTTGCCCAGGCGTTCACCCACGCGGTCAAAACGATCATCGCGGTTAGCCTTAGCCAGGGGAATGAGGCGTTTGTAAACGATGTACGAAAAAAGGGCGAGAGCAACAACGGGGATCAAGATGGACAACAGTTGTGTTCTCAATCCCCAAAGGACAAAATCTGCGGGAGCTACCAGTTCCATGGATCCATACCTTCCTGGCTGGACATGGCATATGTCGGCCCAGCCTGCTTGATGAGGTGCCCACCTTCCAGATCCCCGCATAGGTGGCACAGGGATCTGGAAGCTTTAACCGGAAAGTGTTCTTATCGGCCCTTGGCCTTTAGCAGTTCCCGAGCAATGACGTGACGCTGGATCTGGTTGGTGCCCTCATAGATGGTGAGGATGCGGGCATCACGGTAAAAACGCTCAACCGGGTACTCCTTGATATAGCCGTAGCCGCCATGGATCTGAATGGCCTGCGAGGTGACGCGGTTGGCCATTTCCGAGGCAAAGCACTTGGCCATGGAAGCGGCCATAGTACAGTTTTCGCCCCGTTCCTTGATGGCAGCGGCATTGAGCACCAACTGGCGGGCGGCCTCAACATCCATGGCCATGTCGGCAAGGATCCACTGCAGGCCCTGGAACTTGGCGATTTCCTGGCCAAACTGTTTGCGCTGCTTGGCATACTTGACCGCCTCGTCCAATGCTGCCTGGCCCAAACCCAGGGAGAGAGCGGCAATGCCGATACGGCCTGCGTCCAGGCCGGACATGGCCACGGTAAATCCTTCCCCTTCCTTGCCCAACATGCGGGATGCGGGCACTTTACAGTTGGCAAAGACCAGATCCACCGTATCCGAGGCACACTGACCCATCTTATTTTCGACCTTGTCCACCTTGAAGCCAGGCATGTCATGGGTAACCAGGAAGGCAGTGATGCCATCAGAACCGGTCGGCTTGGTGCGGGCCAAAACCAGCACAACACCGCCGTTCTGGCCTGAGGTGATGAAGCGCTTGGTACCATTCAGGACATAAAAATCGCCATCGCGCTCCGCGCTGCAGCTCAGCGCCTGGGCGTCGGAACCAGCTTCCGGCTCGGTCAGGGCAAAGGCACCAATGAATTCGCCGCCAGCCATGGGTACCAGAAACTCCTGCTTCTGCTCTTCGGTGCCAAATTTTTCGATGCTGCCGCAGCAAATTGAGTTGTGCACCGACATGATGACCGCAGTGGAAGCACAGGCGGCAGCAATTTCGCTCAGGGCCAGGGCATAGGCAACGGTGCCCATGTCTTCGCCGCCATATT
>CAZEIT010000080.1:0-1625 GCA_964512515.1 uncultured Desulfobulbus sp. | reverse complement strand
AAAAGACCCAACTCACCCATCTTCTTCAGGCTGTCTGCCGGGTAGAGATGCTTTTCGTCGCGTTCCGCGGCAAGAGGCGCGAGTTCCTTGCGGGCAAAATCCCTTGCCATTTTCTGAATCATCAACTGTTCCTTGCTCAATTGTACGCTCATTGTGGATGCTCCTTTTTTGAGATGACAGGGTGGTCAACAGCTAACGAACTATAACCGTGTAATTGTATGGCGTTGGCGTGCTTACCGGCGAAAACGTGCTGAGAACAGCGCAGTGTGTGTTGCTGTAAAGATCGCTTCACGAAAACACAATAAACCGCGCCGTCTCTTCCGACTCAATAGTTTTTTGCTCAGCAGCCCTTGAACTGGGCGGCCCGTTTTTCCAGAAAGGCTTTCATGCCTTCGCTCTGGTCATCGCTTGCAAAACAGAGGGCGAACAGATCAGCCTCATAGGCGCAGCCCTTGTCGATATCCATTTCCAGTCCATTGTTGACCGCTACCTTGCAGAACTGGATGGCAAGCGGACCCTTGTTTGCAATCTTGCGGGCCATTTCCTGGGCGGCCTCAAGCAGTTTGCCGTTTTCCACCACCTTGTTCACCAGGCCAATACGATGCGCCTCGCGGGCATCAATGATGTCACCAGTGTAGAGCAACTCCTTGGCTCTGCCCTTGCCTACCAGCCGCGGCAGCCGCTGGGTGCCCGCAAAACCCGGGATAACCCCAAGGTTAACCTCGGGTTGGCCGAATTTCGCATTTTCACTTGCCAGCCGGATGTCGCAGGCCATGGCCAACTCGCAACCGCCGCCCAAGGCAAAGCCCTCGATGGCAGCGATGACCGGCCTGGAAAAGGTCTCGATCATCTGCATCAGGTTCTGGCCGAGTACGCCAAATTCGCGCGCCTGCAGCGGACTCAGATCGGCCATATTGGCGATGTCCGCCCCGGCAACAAAGGCTTTGCCGCCCGCGCCGGTGAGGATCACCGCGCGCAGACTGTCGTCCTTGGCCAGTTCGGTAAAGGCATGTGTCAGTTCCTGAAGAATGACGGCATTGAGCGCATTCAGCGCTTTGGGCCGGTTGATGGTCACTGTGGCAATGCCGCCCTTAGTGGCGAGCAGCAGGAATTGGTAGTCCATGTAAGGTGCTCCTTTTATGCGTGCTTGAGTGATGAAGAACAGCGGTTTATTTTTTTACCTTAGGGATAAAAATTTCGTCCGGATCAAGCACTTCATGAATAATATGTAATTCTTCCCTGGTTGGTGGTTTGGTCTCTCCCGAAATGCGGGAAATGTCAAGGTCAAACTGGCAGAGTTCCTTGATTCCTTCCGGGGTTTGGCCTGGATGGTAGGTGTCGAGATACATAAAGCCTTCTTGATCGTCAAAGCGGAATACCCCTGCCGTGCTGATTACTGCGGAAGGGCCGCCGCGAAAGGCTGATCCGTACAACTCGCGCCGGTGCACCCACTCGCCGGTGGGCCATTTTTTGACGCGCCATCCTGGGCTGGTGATGTAGCTCACATTTTCGACAAAGCGGCGTTTTTCATGCACCATGATGAATACGGTGCGCTTGGCAAAAGAGTTAATGTCCGGGTTGCCGCCGCTGCCAGTCAGGCGCAGATCCGGCTCCAGATAGTTGCC
>CAZEIT010000079.1:0-7610 GCA_964512515.1 uncultured Desulfobulbus sp. | reverse complement strand
GCTGCGATCTGGTGGTTATTTTTGTTGAAACTCTCATTGAAAAGGCGCGCCTCCTGGCCGGGGTTCGCACTATTGAACAGGTTGCCATGGCGCTCTGTGCGCCGGATGGCTTGTCTTTATGGCTGCCGTCCCATGGGCATCAGCGCTGGCAGGAGTTGAGCATAGGTCGTGAGGGACAGGGCAATCCTGTGTATTTTGATACCTGCCTCACTAGAAATAAACGCTTTCAGGACCTGATTGATTATCCAGCTCTGTTGCGCAGCGAGAGGGAGAGCACATGTGTGGCAAGGGATGTCGGCTAGTTTTAAGTCTTGACATTGTCTGGAATTTCAGGTCAGCTTGATACCATTCAGGTGCCCATAGGGGCATAAAAGGGAACTCCGTGCAAATCGGAGACGGGCCCGCCGCTGTAACCGGGGACGAACGCTGCACCATAGTCACTGGCTTTTTATTTAAGCCGGGAAGACGCAGCCACTAGGATGAACTGGAAGTCAGAAGACCTACCTGAATACTGCATAGCGCTTCCCCGTGGACAAGGGATGCGACCTTTCGAAACGCGGATAAACCAGGGCATCCCCGGATCATTTTATGATCCGGGGATTTTTTTGTTGCTGGGCGCTGTGCGCAAGCAGTCCATCGTTCAGGCGACACAGTGCAGCCGCATACCTTGCCATGTCGGTATGTTGTGGAGGGGCCGCTTGCCGGCGGCTCTTCCGCAGGCTCCTGTCCCTGCCGGAACCATTGGTGCAGTCCTGGCCGCTGTGACCTGATCCGCCGAGGGGTTAAGCCGGAATCTCTCATGATTTGGCGCAAAAAACATTGGCAGTGCCAGCGCACGGGGCAGCGTGTGGGAGTGATGGTTCTGCACACAATTACCGAGCCACCGTGTCTGGGAATCAAAATAAATTCCCGGGTCAACCTCGCCATTGGCCAGCATTATACTGGCCGTTACTCAAGGAGGATCTTGTCATGATGAGATGTGCAGTATTTTTTTTCGCAGTGCAGGCGCTTTTTTTCGGCAGCCTGCAAAGCAGCCAAGCCAGCGCTGACTATGAGGCAGAACACAAACACGCTATTGTGCTGGCCATGTTCGGCACCACGGTAGAGCCTGCGCTTGAAGGGCTCTTGAACATTCGCACCCAGCTCATGGAGCAGTACCCCCACACCCCGGTCAAAATCGCTTTTACTTCAAACATTATCCGCAAAAAATGGCAGCAGCGGGCCCAAGACCCGGGCTACATCAAGGCCCATCCGGAAATTCTCCCGGAAATCCTCCATGTGAAGACCCCGCTGGCAACCATTGCCGATCTGCAGAACGAGGGCTTTGACAGCATTGTCCTGCAACCCACCCATATTTCCATGGGCGAGGAGTTCCTTGATTTACAGACCTATGTTGATAGTCTGATGAGAATGGGAACCGTGAAAAAGGAGAAATACAAGCCATTTCATACGATCGCGCTTGGCAGACCTGCCCTGGGCAGTTATGGCACCCAGCACCCTTACGGCGAAGATATAGCAAGGATTGCACGGGTATTGGCCCCGGATGCACAGTTGGCCAAAAAAGAAAAGGCAGGGCTGGTCTACCTGGGGCATGGCAATGAGTATTTTCCAGGGAGCGGCGGTGCGTATCTGGAACTGGCCGCGAAAATGCGTTCCTTGTACCCCGAAGTGGTGACCTTCATTGGTTGCGTGGAAGGTTTTCCGGGTATTGCAGGGGTGATGGAGACATTAAAGCTGCGCAAGGTGCAGAAAGTCGTATTGAAACCCTTTATGGTGGTTGCAGGCGATCACGCCATCAACGACATGTCTGGTGATGAAGAGGATTCGTGGCAATCCATGCTGCAGAAAGCCGGCTTTGAGGTTGTCAGCGTGAATGAAGGGCTTGGCGAGAACAAGGATTTTGCCAGAATTTTTGTGGATAATGCCATTGATGCTGCGGCAGATGCCGGCATAAAGCTCGATTAAGCGCAACGTCGCCGTTTTTCAGGCTACTTGCTCAATCCTGCAGAAGCGTCCCTGACAAGCTGTTTCAGCCTTGTCGGGGACTGTTTTTGCGAGGTGTGCAGGCCGCGGCAACCCTGATCTCTTGTCAGGCCATTAGCCAGGACATTTCTGAATTCTTTTCTACAGACAATCAGGAAAAAGCAGATATACTGGCAGATACTGGATTGTGTGCTTGCGCCCATGCCGGTGTCATGTAGCTTTTCTTCCCCTGTTATTCCAATTCCAGATCAACGTAAATGTATCAAGGAAGCGAGGCAGATGCGACGCAGGCGTACATAACGCTGCGTCCTGCAAGCATTTACTGGAGCCGACACCGAGAGGACTGTGCACCAGTAGGATTTTGATATGGAAGTGGGATTATGGAGCAATTGATGTCCGAGTCAGCAGCACGTCAAAAAATAGCCCAGGAACGCTCAGCCCTGTTGGTGTGTACCCTGTCTTCCTTTTTGGCCCCCTTTATCATATCTGCGGTCAACGTGGCCATGCCCGCCATCCAGGCTGATCTGCACCTCAAAAGCATAGCCCTGACCTGGGTGGCCACCATCTATATGCTCACCATGGCCATGACCCTGGCGCCGGTTGGGGCTTTAGCCGATATGTATGGCCGCAGGAAATTTTTTAGCGCCGGTTTGTCTGTCTTTACCATTGCCTCCATTCTGGCTGCGCTTGCGCCTAACGGCGCGGCGCTGATTGTCTGCCGGGGCTTGCAGGGTGTGGGCGCGGGCATGTTTGTCAGCACCGGTATGGCCATCCTCACCTCTGTGTATCCACCCGAAAGAAGGGGCAGGGTACTGGGCATGTATGTGGCGGCGGTGTACATCGGGTTATCGGCCGGGCCTTTTGCCGGTGGCCTGATTACCGCGCATCTGGGCTGGCGCAGTATCTTTTTACTGATGCTGCCCCTGGGCATTGTCTGCATCGTTCTAACGCGCCTGCACCTCAAGGATGAATGGGCAGGTTCGGCCAAGGGCCCCTTTGATCTGGCCGGTGCGGCGCTCTACGCTATTGCCATCAGCAGTCTGGTTTATGGGGCCTCCATCATCACCTCGATGGTTGGTGCGGGCCTGGTACTTTTTGGCGTGCTCTGCACCGTATTTTTCTTCCGCCATCAGTACCGCAGTGCCCATCCCATGCTGGATGTGCGGCTTTTCATCGGCAACCACACCTTCACCTTTTCAAGCCTTGCGGCCCTGCTCAACTACAGCTCTACCTTTGCCGTTACCTTTTTAATGAGTCTGTATCTGCAGTATATCCAGGGGATGAGCCCGCAGGCCGCCGGAACCCTGCTGGTGGCCCAACCCGTGGTGATGGCACTGGGCTCGCCCCTGGCTGGGCGTTTATCCGAGCAGGTTGAGCCGCGCTGGCTGGCCACAGCGGGCATGCTTATGACCACCATTGGCATCGCCTTGTATACCCAACTGGGTACGGATACCCCACGCTCCTGGATTTTGGCCAACCTGGTTTTTCTGGGAGCGGGCTTTGCCCTGTTTTCATCTCCCAACACCAACGCCATTATGGGCGCGGTGGACAAGGGTCAATACGGCCTTGCCTCTGGTGTGGTGGGGATCATGCGTCTCTTGGGCCAGATGCTGAGCATGGCCATTGCCACCGTGGTGCTGGCCCTGATGCTGGGTAATGTTCTGATTACCCCCGAGGTC
Organism: uncultured Desulfobulbus sp.; assembly: GCA_964512515.1. GTDB lineage: Bacteria > Desulfobacterota > Desulfobulbia > Desulfobulbales > Desulfobulbaceae > Desulfobulbus. The sequence continues at coordinate 3,948 of CAZEIT010000079.1, read as the reverse complement.
TATCCTCGCTTTCTGCACAGTATCCATACCGTTTTTTATTGCTCAGCCGCCCTGTGCGGCCTGGGCGTGTTTTTCTCCTTTGCCCGGGGCAAGACCAAGCAGGACGCGAACAGGGAGAGGCAGGTATAAACAGGCAGACAGAATGGAAAACGCCAGGAATCAGGCCGATTCCTGGCGTTCGTGCTGGCAGGTTGGTATCCACTAATTGCCAATTATTCCATTTTCAGATCAGCGTAAATGTATCAAGGACGCAAGCGTAATGTGGCGAGCGCGTACACTCATGCACGTCCTGCGAGCATTTTTTAATGCCGACACAGATAGGGCTTTGATATGAAAATGGAATTACTTCTTGGGACAAAGTGTGCCTTTTACGGCCACATCTGTGCTGGTGAGGCAGTTTAGCGCCTGATCCTGCACCTCCTGGCTCAATTTGCCGCGTTTACCCATATCCGCGACAATGGCAGGCCAGTCGGCATCAGCCTTGTCCAGGGTCTTGCAGATGCGTTTTACGCCATGGCATTTGGTGCAACTGTTGTCCATCACCTGCTGACAGGCCTGGGCATTGACTTCCGTGCCATTAACCATGGCGGCAAAACCAAGGGTGCAGACTGCTGCGCACAACATTCCCAGCAATTTGTTCATAATCTTCCTCCGTGAGAGCCCTGTGGTTGTAGTGCTTATCCTGCCCGTATTTGCAGGATATAAGTGTAGCCAAAGGTAGCACGCCGGTAGCTCTTGGCAAAGAAAAAAGCGTCTTACCCATGGACAGCGGTAAGACGCTTTTTTGCAGACCGGCTACGTCAGTTTAACGCGACCATCTTCGTTCCTGCATGGTTTTCTGCTGCTCCTTGGGTATGCGCTGTTCCCGGTAGGTATCGCGGCGAACGCGTTCTTCCCGGTAGCGCCGGTAGTCACCCCGGTCGTAATAGCGATCCCGATCCCGGTCACGGTAGTAGCGACGCTCATCGTTATATCTGTCCCGGTCACGGTAGTAGCGCGGGCCATCGTAGTACCTGTCGCGGTAGAAACGCGGACCGTCATCGCGGTAGCGGTCTCCGTAAAAATAGCTGCCTGTGGCTGGATAGCTCCTGTTGAAGTTTCCGTAATAATAGGAAGGACCATACACGTAGGCATGCCCCGGAGATACGTGGCGATGGCGCGGGTATGGGCTGTCCACCTGGTAAAGCAGGCCTGGAGCAAAAAACGGAGTACTGATAATGATCCGTTCCCCGGCCTGGAGCAGGGATGCCGGGGCAAATGCCAGGCTCAAACCGAGCACTGCCGCCAGAAAAAAGGTTTTGTGTACAATTTTCATCTGCTGATCCTCCATGAGAATGTCTTGTCTTCAGTTTGGCGGCGCTGGCAACCGCACAGTCGAATCACCCATTCCTCATATTTTGGAGCACCCACGGGAGTGCTTTTTCTGCCTATGCAGGAAGTGTAGGGCCAGACCCATTCAATTTTGTAAGATAATTCTTTTTGTTTTTCTTGTCCAGCGACAAGCATTGCAGCAGTTGTGGTTGAGCGTAATTTAATTATTTGAAATTTCGCTCTTTTCTTTGTTGATCAGGGCTTTTTGCGCTGCCAATTCCAATTTGTCCAGCAAATCCGGCACATCTATGGGCTTGAGGCAGTAGTCGAAGGCACCGCTTTCCATGCCTTCGATACCGCTCTGCACCGAGGCATGGGCAGTAAGCAGGATAACCTCCACCTTTGGCCAACTTTGTTTCACTTGGCGCAGGCACTCGATGCCGTCAACTACCGGCATCTGCATATCCATGATGATCACATCCACATTCCGCCGTGCCATAAGATGCAGGGCTTCGGCGCAGCAACTCACTGCCCTTAACTCCAGGCCCATAGCCTGCAGCCGTTGTTGCAGCTTAAGACGGAATGCGTTTTCATCGTCGACCAGCAGCAATTCAACTTGGGCCACTGCATCTGATTGGGTGATTTGTGCAAAGCTCATAATGCCTGATCTAGTAAAATATCCCTGCCGGTTTGATGTTGTCTGTTACGCCAGGGCTTGGATGGTGAGAGCACCGAGAAAATGGAGATCGTGTTCAAAGCGCGGATGCTTTGTTCCAGTAGAGATCGCACGCAGGCTCCTGCGCGATACCTGCACCTTCAGGCCATGGCTGGCTAAACGGCTGGCGAGCAGAGGGAGTCGGTCCGCACCGTCTATTCTGCCATCCTCTAAGAGCAAAACAAGGCGGAAGTTCTGCCCCTGCCTGTCCACCTCAGTTCTCAGGTAGAGGAAGAAATCCGCATGCACGAACTGAAGTGTACAGCATTTACTGCCAAGAAGAACAGAGTTTTTCAGGTGAGATGGATCAAGAGCGCCGATACGGCCAGCCTTCAGTTCTACCTCTTGGGCCATGCCCTGCCACAGTGGCTGCAACAGTGGCGCCGTAAGAGTGTCAATGAGAGTGTCAATGCTCAGGTGTTGCTCGTTTTTGATGTTCTCTGATGATAACCCATTGATATCGTAGGTGAAAAACCTGAAACCCGGGGTAAGGCGCAAGATGCCATTGGGGGAACTGTGATCCAGCAGCGTCTGCACCGCCCTGAAGCGGCACCAAAGGATAAGATCAAGCATGGTGGCGCAGTTGGTTGCAGATGCCGTGCTTAATGGCGGCAGCTTGCATCCGGGAGCGTGGTCCGCGCCGGTTAGCTGGCAAAGGGTGGCCAGGGTCTTTTCAACCGGGCTGTCTGAGGTACCTCTTGGCCGGAGAGAGGCATTTTGTACAAGCGATTCAATGATGCCGGCATAAATCGCGCCGTGGGCTGCGTCCACAGTGACCGGCATGCCATCGCAGAAACTGGAAGCTGCCCGGCCATAGATGACGGGCAGGCCGAATTCACGGGCCAGGTAGAGCAGGGGATGGGGGCAATCTTCCGCTACACGCTCCTCAACTATAAGAGCAACAATGCGGGGGAGCAGCACTACCCAGTCCATACTGGCTTGGGATACCACGGCCACGGTACGTTGACTCCAATTCCATGTCAAAGCACTATCTGTGTTGGCTGCGGAAAATCCTCTTCGGAGTATCTCTTGAGTACCTGCGTCGTATTTGCCTTGCCACCTTGATACCATCTCTGATCTGGAACTGGACTTAGGTGCTGATTCTGTATCAGCCAGGTTGCAGATAATGCGCACCTTGCCTGCGGCAATCCCGGCACTGCCAGAGCAGCTTTCCAGCAGGCGGTTAGGGCCACCAGCTAGTTGCGGCTGGTTTTTGCCTGTTCTGACCGCAGCAAATGCAGCATGAGGATCTGTGTTGGTAGTGGCCGAAGCTTGCCGGTTGCTGCAGCTTGTGGCAAGAATGGCGTTCTCTGGTATACAGAGTACGGAAAGCCTGGTGCGCTCGTGGCGCAAACCCCTAGCCTCCATGTAGGCCAGGCATTGCGGTGTATAGAGTGAGGCCAGGACTTGTTTATAGGCATGCTCTGTCTTTCCCGCCTTGCGCCAGTCTATCGGCCTGAGCACTGGGAAAAGACCGGCAAAGGAGCTGCGGCTGCCATCTTCACTGTGCACCTGGGGAATAAGGGCAAGGTTTGGTGTTACTTCAGGAAAAAAAAGGACTTGCACCTCGTGCTCCAGACCATCCTGCATATCAGCGGGCAGCGGACTGGCCATAATCAGTTGCTGGATTTTGACGCTCACTGCCGTAAGCGATTCCCAGCTGTTGCTGTCGAGTTGCTGCAAGGCGTGGTTGATGCGAGGAAAAAGCCCGGCTGCATGGAAAAAATGCCAGCCAGCCGCCCGCTCAATGATGAAGGCAGGGTATATTTTATTCTGGTCAAGGCGGATTTCAGGACATGAAGGTTGCTGCACATACCCACCTGCCGCGCCCTGCCACCCTGCAGCCAGCCGCCGGAACAGGGCTTTGTTCTCTGGTTGTGGATGATCGTCCAGCAGCCGATCCAGTGCCTGCAACTGCCCAG
>CAZEIT010000078.1:0-7835 GCA_964512515.1 uncultured Desulfobulbus sp. | reverse complement strand
GGTTGAGGCCTTTGTGGCGCTCCTGGTGCTGATGATTGCGCTCAAGCTCTTTGAGATCAGGCACCAACATGACGCCACCATGACCGTGATCCTGAACTACTTTGTCATTGTCAGCGGCATGTTTTTCAGCGATTCCCTGCTCGTGACAGGCTATATTGCCCTCTCTTTGCTCTACAATACAGCAGTGATGGTGCATGTGCGCCAACCGGCCATGACCCTTGGCCGCAGTTTTCGCCTTGCAGGCAGACTGACCCTGCAGGCGCTGCCCTTTATGCTGGTTTTCTTTATTTTCTTTCCCCGCTTCCAGGGCAGCCTGTGGGGCAGACCCGCACTGATGCAGGAGCGCGTTGGCATAAGTGACACTATCCGCATGGGCTCAATCGCTTCAGTTGCGGAAAACACCGAAGTCGCTTTCAGGGTCAGCTTTGAGGGAGAGGCGCCGCCTATGGAAGAGCTCTATTGGCGGGGGCTGATTTTATGGGATTTCGATGGTCTGAGCTGGACCAGGGGAGAACGGCGCAGCATAGCTCCGGAGCGAACAGTACGCAGCCCAGCACCACCTGTGGACTACACCATCACCCTGGAAGCGCACCAGCAGCGTTGGCTCTACACTTTGGACCGGCCAGTGCGCATGGTGCCGTTGCGTGGTAGTTGGATGAGCGAAGCAGGCGAAGCCCTTACCTGGCGGCCAGTGACCAGCCGTTTGCAGTATAGTGGCACATCTGACCCCAGGGCCAGGCGGCAGCAATTGCAGCAGGGCAGGACTGCCCTGGCAGGTTTACAGTTGCCGGCCACAGGCAATGAGCGCGCCCGTGCACTAGCCCAGGGCTGGCAGCAGGCTGGTTCCGAGCCCAGGGCTCTTGTTAACGAGGCCCTTAATTTCTTCAGCCGTAGTGGCTTCCGCTACACCTTGAATCCGGGCACACTACCTGCAAACGGTGCAAGCGCCGAGGATGCAATCGATTACTTTCTTTTTACCGGCAAAGCCGGATTCTGTGAGCACTACGCCACCTCCTTTGCCTTCCTCATGCGGGCAGCGGGCGTACCCACCCGTCTAGTGGGCGGTTATCTGGGCGGCACTCTCAATCCATACGGCAACTATCTGATTGTGCGCCAGTCGGATGCGCATGTCTGGTGCGAGGTGCTCTTGGATGGGGAGTGGCAGCGTATCGATCCGACCGCAGCCGTGGCTCCGGACAGGCTGCAGTCCAATGCCCTCAGCCGCCTGGCCGCAGGCGAAGGTCTGACCCTCGATGCCTGGTTCAATTTTAACCGTTTACCCGCATGGTTGCAGCCGCTGGCCAATGGCTGGGATCTGCTCAACATGCGCTGGAACCAGTGGGTCATGCAGTATTCCTTTGCCGAGCAGAGCCAGCTCTTTTCCCGCCTCGGGCTTGATCTGGATCGGGGTGCGGCCATGCTTTCGCTTTTGATCTCGGGCATTGCCCTGATCGGCATCGTCTATTTCTTCCTGCTGGTCTTCTTGAAGCCTGCCACCCGGAATCGTGACAGCGTTGCCCTGCAGTGGCAGCACTTTTTAAAAAAGCTCAACAAGGCACAGCTTAGCCATCATGCAAGCCAGGGGCCTTTGCAGTTCTTACAGGAGATCAGCCACCAACGGCCTGATCTGGCCATGTCTGCAACCGTTGTGGTGCAGTATTATGTCCGCCTGCGCTATAGCAAACTAGAGGAAAAACAGCGGGAAGAGTTGCAAAGTCAGTTCAAGGAAGCGGTGCGTCAATTTGACGTGCCCACACCGGCTGGAGAGCAGGAAAACAAGCGGAGTTAGGAATGGGAGGTTATTCCAATTCCATATCAAAGCGCTATCTATGGCGGCATGGGAAGATTATCGCAGGACATACCCATATGTACGCCTGCGTAGAATTTTCCTCGCCTCCTTGATTCATTTGCGTTGATCTGGAACTGAAATCAGGAGCGGTCAACCATGTGCTGCCGGGCCAGGATGGCGTGGGCCAGGGTATATTCATCGGCATACTTGATATCCATGCCCATGGGAATGCCACAGGCAAGACGGCTGGTCGCCACGCCGGTTCTTTTGAGTTGATCCGCCAGGTACGAGGCCGTAGCCTCGCCAGGCACAGTGGAACTGGTGGCAATCAGTACCTCTTCAACAGTGCCGGATTGTACCCGGAGCAAGAGTTCCCGCACCTTGAGTTCGTCCGGACCGATGCCATCCATGGGCGCAAGCACGCCATGGAGGATATGGTAGAGGCCGTTAAAGACCCCGGTTTTTTCAATGAGGAGCTGATCACCTGGCTCTTCCACCACGCACAGAAGACGCTGATTACGGCTGGCATCAGCGCAGATGCCGCAGGGATCTGTTTCCGAAAAGGTGAAGCAGAGGCGGCAAAGGTGGATGGCGCTATGCAGGTGCAGGAGATTCTGGGCCAGGTTTTTGGCCTCGCTCTCCGGTCGGCGCAGGATGTAGAGCGCAAGCCTTGTTGCTGTTTTCCGGCCTATGCCGGGCAGGCGGGAAAAATCGTGAATCAGCCGGTCCAGGGCCGGGGGAACGACCTGCATGGCTGGCTTACATCAGGCCAGGAATGTTGATTCCGCCGGTGAGCCGGCTCATTTCGTCCTTGGCCAGTTCTTTGGCCTTGCGCAGGCCGTCGTTGATGGCGGCCATAAGCAGATCCTGCAGCATCTGGGTGTTTTCCTGGCTCACCAGTTCCGGGTCCATGTGCAGGGCAACCAGATCACACTGGCCGTTAAAGGTGGCGCTCACCATACCAGCACCTGCGCTCCCGGTCACCTCCTTGGTGGCCAGTTCATCCTGCAAGGACTTCAGGTTCTGCTGAAATTGCTGGGCCTGTTTCATCAAATTACTCATATCCATAAATGCCTCTATCTCTTAATGCACGTGGTGTATACGATGGATCATTACCTTTAACTCTATTTCCAGATCAACGTAAATAAATCAAGAAGGCGGGGAAAATGCTTGCAGGCTACGTCCTGCGAACATTGGCTGAAGCCGACACAGATAGTTTTGATATGGAAATGGAACGAGCCATATACTCTCAGCACAGCCTAGCTGCTGTCAAGTTCAGTCCTCGTCTTCTTCTGAGTGAAGGACAATGTCTTCCGCGTCCTGCAGTACGGCCTGCTCCTTGTAGCGCGAGCCAATACGGATATCCCCCAACTGGCCGTTGAATACCTCCAGCGCGGTCTGCACCAGAGGGTCTGCTGCCAGAGCTTTGCGCTCCTCAAGCGGGGTGCGACCGGTGAGCGGATTGATTTCGCAACTGCGTGATTCTTCCTCCTCAATGCGCACTTGCAGCGGCTCCTGAAAAAAATCGAGTGCAAGCTCGGTAAGTTTACGGAGTTGTTCCGGCTGCTTGAGCATAATGCAGTCGCTGATGTCGTGAAAAAGCACGGACAGATTGCCGTCTTCCACCCGGACGGAGAGCGCCCGCTGCAAGGCCAAGCCCATCCACTTCACCTGATCCTGCACATGGCGGGTAAAACGGTCCCAATCCTGCTGCACCCTGAGTTGCACCGGCGTGGTATCGCGCGCAGGCTCTCTGCTCTTTTTTTGCGGCAGTGGAGTGACGACAGGGGCGGGGGCAGGGGCAGGCTCGGGTTTAGACGCTGTGGTTGTTACCGCTGTTGCTGTGGTTAGCTGGGGTTCGGCAGCCGCACTCTGGGATGAAGGGGTTGAGCCGTCTGCAGATTCTGGCTCAGGTCTTGCCGGAGCAGGTGCTGGCTCTGCGTATTCGTGCTCAGGAGGCGGCGCTTCTGGCCAGTCAGTATTTTGAGCGCCTCTCACTGGCGGCAGATTTTTTTTTTCCTGCCGAGGAGCAGGAGCCTGGCCTGCAGCATCGGCTGGAGCAGCAGCAGGCACTATAGCGGCAGGGGGAAGAGGCGTATCGCCCAAGAGCACGTTGAAGCGGTTGATCAGCTCAGCCGTGGGCATGATTTCCGCCACCTGTACGGCGCGGATAAAGGCCATTTCCAGCGCAAACCTTGGTTGCTGTCCTGGTTGCTCCAAGGCATCCATCAGGAGGTTGAACAGGGCCGAGAGCTGCTCCTGGCTATAGGGTGTGGCCAACTGCTGCAAGGCGGCAAGCTCATCCGCCGGCAATGCCAGCATGGTCGCTGTTTTCGGCCCAAGTTTACACAGGAGCAGTTCGCGTAGCCACTGCAGCAGGTCATTACCCAGCCGCTTGATATCCACGCCTTGGTCTTGCAGGGCGGCGAGAAGCTCCAGGGCGCGGCCAAGATCGGCCTGCAAGAGCGCCGTACCCAGCTCTGCCACAGCCTGGCGGCTGACCAGGCCTAAAACGTCCAGCACATCCTCTTCGCTTACCTGCGAGCCGCAGTAGGAAAAGAGCTGGTCCAAAAGACTCAAACCGTCGCGCACACTGCCTGCAGCTTCACGGGCCACCATGTCCAGCGCCGCTGCCTTGATTTCCACCCCTTCCTGTTTGGCCAGGGTGCTGAAGTGATTGTGCAGTTCCTGGCGGTTCAAACGCTTGAGTTCAAAGCGCTGGCAGCGGGAGAGAATGGTGAGCGGTACCTTGTGCAACTCGGTAGTAGCGAACATGAAATACACGTGCTCGGGCGGCTCTTCAAGTGTCTTGAGCAGGGCGTTGAAGGCCTCGGTAGTGAGCATGTGAACTTCATCAATGATGAATATCTTGTAGCGGGAGCTGCTGGGCTGAAACCGAATGCGTTCCTTGAGTTCGCGAATCTCCTGGATGCCGCGGTTGGATGCGCCGTCCACCTCGTGCAAATCAACACTTGCGCCCGCGTTGATCTCCCGGCAGGACAGGCATTGGTTGCAGGGTTCTGCCCCTTGGCGGTCCGTGCAGTTGAGGGCCTTGGCCATGATGCGGGCAAGTGTGGTCTTACCGGTGCCGCGCACTCCGCTGAAGATGATGGCGTGTGCAACCCGGCCCTGCTTCAGGGCGTTCTTCAGGGTGCGCACCACTGCCTTTTGGCCGATGACTTCGGCAAAGCGCTGGGGCCGGGCTTTCCTGGCTAGAACAAGGTAGGACACGAGTACGCGTAAGAAATACTTATTTCACTTCCATATCAAAGTGCTATCTGTATCGGCTTTGGGAGTGTTTTTCGGCGCATCGGTACGCCTGCATCACATATCCCTTGCTCCTTGATTGCACCTCTGATCTGAAATTGGAAGTACAGGTGGGTAAAAACAGCTAAAAAAAGGATAGCCAGGCACCCCTGCGGCACATAAAGAGATTCGCTACCGCTGCTTCCTTCCGGACCTGACGGGGTTTGCGAGTCTTTATTGCACAGGACCCGGCTATCACACTGAAAGACGTTTGCAGCCTGAAAAAACCAGCCGGAACATTGCCCGCTAACGTTTAGTTTTCAGGAAGACGTTATGTACCGCGTTTCCTTGGTAAGGTCAAGAAATTTGTCTGCGAGCGGGCCGTGCCAAACAGAACCAAGTTGCCGAGAAAACGCTCGTCCTGGCAAGGGCCGTTGGAGCAGGCTTTTACCTGGCTGGCTCTCGTAGAGTTAGCCGCTACTTTGATTCTCCCAGATATTCCCAGGCCAGTTGCAGGGCATCGTTGTAGTCAGTTTGAATGCCATCCACACCAAGCAATTCTCCAAGCCCCATGTCTAGCATTTGTTTGCGCATGCCGGCGCCGTTTTTAAAGACCACGATAGACTTGATATGCTCGCCATTTAAGGTGTTGATCATTTCACCCAGGGCAAAATAACCGGAAAGGTCGATAAAAGGAATGTTCAGGCAGTTAATGACCACCACTTTGGTGCCGATGAGGGTGCTGATATGCTCCTGCATCTGTGAGGTGGTGCCGAAGAAAAAGGGGCCGCTCACAGTAATAACGCGAATACCGTGCTTGGTTTCATCTTCTATGCTCCGCTCAAGATCAGCTTGCCAATCCTGCTGGCTAACCTCCTGTACGTCGATACGCGACATCCGTGTGAGCCGGTAGGTTAGGAGCAGGGAGGCCAAGGTCACGCCAACGCCAACCGCGACAATCAGATCGACAAACACGGTAATCAGAAAAACAGTCAGCATGACAATAAGATCCTGCCGGGGAATTTTCCTGATAATTTTGAGCAGGCGGTAATCCAGAATGTCAATACCCACCTTTATAAGGATGCCGGCCAGCACCGACAGGGGGATGAGGGCGGCATAAACGCCCAGGCCCAGCAGGATGGCCAGGAGCAGCGCGGCATGGATCATGCCCGATATGCGGGTAGAGCCGCCGGCCTTGATATTGACCACGGTCCGCATGGTTGCGCCCGCGCCCGGCAAACCACCGATCAGTGAGGCCGCCATGTTGCCAAAACCTTGGCCCAAGAGCTCCTTGTTAGAGTTGTGCCGGGTTTTGGTCATGGAGTCCGCCACCACCGAGGTGAGCAGGGAGTCGATGGTGCCCAGCACTGCCAGGGCCAGGGCCATGGGGACAACCTTTGCCACAAGCTCAATAGGGAAGAGCGGCAGCACGATCTTGGGCAAACCTATAGGGATTTCACCGATTTTGGCCACTGGCATATCAAAAAACATCGCCAGCAGGCTGCCTGCCACCAGGGCCAGCAGCGGAGAGGGAATGGTTCTCGTAATCTTAGGCGGAGTAAGAAAGACAATAGCCATGGTCAGGGTGCCCAAGCCCAGGCTGTACCAGTTCACCTGGGCCATCGCTCCCGGCAGTTTGAGCAAAGCCTCAAGCGGTGCGCTCACGCTGGAAGCACCCAAAAGTGGGTGAAACTGAAGCAGAATAATAATGACTCCGATACCGCTCATAAAACCGGAAATGACCGGGTAGGGAATATAGCGGACAAAGTTGCCCAGTTTGAGCCAGCCAAAGAGGATTTGTAAGGCCCCAGCCAAAAAAACCACGGCAAATATGGCATTGTAATTGCCGGGAAAAGCGACCACAGTGGCTGCAAAAACCACTGTCATCGGGCCGGTGGGGCCAGATATCTGGGTGGGGGTACCGCCAAAGAGTGCGGCAAAAAAACCAAGGGCAATGGCGCCGTACAAACCGGCAGCCGCACCTGCGCCACTTGCTACGCCAAAGGCAAGCGCCAATGGAAGTGCGACAATGCCAGCGGTGAGGCCACCAAAGAAATCGCCTTTTAGCGAGTTGAAAGAAAAATTTTTAATCATGGCGTTAAAAACGGTTTTTGGTTGAAAGAAGTTTGTACGTTTTTACTTATCTCCGTCCGCGTCAAAGGGGTATGCGACCCAATGCCTACGCTACTGCCTGGTGTATAGCCTGACATGCTGCTCGCCGTGCCTAGTCCAGCAAGCCGTGCATGCACGTGCAATCACACCTACCTACGGCATTTTGAGCATTTCCTAACCCACCATGCCTAGGCATTACACTTTTCTGACCGATTCTGCCACGGATAAATTTGCCAAATTACGGCAGGGCCCTCCAGAAACGGTTTAATTTTCTTTGAATTACCCTGAAGTGGCTGCGTTATTACTCCGGTGTTTAAACTGTCAAACTCTCAGGTAGAGGCTCAATGCTAACGCCTGAAAGCTGTAGGGATTTAAGCACAATAGCTTTCAATGTAATAGTTTCTATTTGACCTGACACCTCAGTTGGCAAAATGATTTGTCAGATCAATTTTTGACTACCACATATTTCCTTGCCGCCCTGGTGTGTAGATTTTGCCGCTCTGCATACTGGCTGCCACTGTTTTTCGGCCATACGCGTGGTCCTGATTGCGCAGATCAAAAAAACATGCGCTCTTGCTGCCGTCTTGTTGGCTGTTCTCTGCGCTGACGAAAGCGGTAGAATCCGCCACGAGAGACGTACTTCGCTTCAGGCTTTCCGCGAAGTACGCTGCGGTCTTTTTTACGATGG
>CAZEIT010000077.1:0-7884 GCA_964512515.1 uncultured Desulfobulbus sp. | reverse complement strand
TCTAAATAAGGAGAATATCATGTCCTACACTATTTCTGCTGTATATGCCAATAAAGGTCAGCAAAACACTGATCAAAGCAGTGATGACAATTGTCCAGAACATTGGCTCACCTTGCTTGAAGTTTCGTACGACGAGGTATGGATCGTTAAAGAAAGGTGCAAATGTACCCTGCACATCTCTTGCATATTTGCTTATAATGCCTTGTTCAAGGTGATGCAATACGCAAAGTACCGTAAATATATCAATTCAATTTCATATGGATGCGCGCATGTTGCACATTCTTTCCTTCTTCTTTGTGCATTTTTGTTGATATGAAGCTGCAGCAAGAAACAATATAAAACCTTATCGTTTGTTCAGGGAAAAACTGCAAAGATCGGCGCAGGGGGGAGAACTGACCCATGCTGATTCGCGCTGCCGAGCCCCAGCCAAGGGAGTATCTATGCTGCCTGAGCAGTCTGTACACGCCTTTGGTGTACAGACTCGGAAAATATCCTGTTGCGCAGACTGTAGAAAAGCAACAGGATCCGCGGCTAAATATCCTATTTTGCTGCGGCATAGGGTTGAAACTCCACCGGTACCCAAGAGTAGCGGTCTTCACCATCCTTGCGCACATGGCCTATGCCAGGGAAGGGCAGGTGCATGCCGGCAACCAGCACCTTATCGGCTGCCGATTGCTGCATTATGCTGTGCCGGGTTTCCATGGCCGTGTTCTGATCCACATCAAAGGCCATGGCAGCGTCTGGCCGGGCAAATTGCACCGAATGCACATGTACCACATCGCCCCAGATCAAGAGGCTTTTGCCTTGTGATTCAACCAGATAGCCGGTGTGGCCAGGGGTATGGCCGTAGGCGGCCACAGGCTTGATGCCCGCTATCAACGCATCTCCTTCCGCAAAGACATGCCACTGCTTATTGGCCACATAGGGTGCAGCGGCTAGCTGCGCGGTCTGGAACATCGGCTGCTTAGCGGCTGGGGCCTTGTCCAGCGCATCCTTGGCCAGCCAGTAGTCGTTTTCTTTCTGAGCCGTGAATATCTGCGCTCCAACAAAGACCGGCTTGCCAGCAGCATCAGTCAGTGCGCCAACATGGTCGGGATGCAGATGGGTGAGCAGGATGGTATCTACCTGTGCCGGACTGTATCCGGCTGCCTTGAGGTTTGCCAGCAGGTTGCCCAGGTTGGGGTTGAAGGACTTGCTTGCGCCCGCATCCACCAGCACAAGGTGTGCACCGGTGTTGATGAGGTAGGCGTTTACTGTGCCCTGCATTGCTGGGTAATCAACAAACATGCGACCAGTCAGCTGTTCAATTTCACTGGCCTCGATATTGCTCAAAAGCTTGGCATCCATGGTGAGCGCACCGTCGTGCAGGGCGGTTATCTCAAATTCCCCCAGTTGCATACGGTAAAAACCCGGCACCTGGTTCTGAGCCATGGGCGCTTTAGCTTGGGCCAGCGGAGCAAAACTTGCCACCACAAACAGGGCGAACAGGATAGTAAGGGTTCGTTTCATAGTGTACCTCCTTGAAATAAGGTTGTTAATGAACAGAAAGGCCTCACGTGCAGGCAGGTTCAGAGAAAGCGCGGCGTTTATTCCAATTCTTATCAAAGCCTTATCTGTATCGGTTCGGAAAATGCTTCTCAGAGTACCCATATAGATGCGCCCGTCGTGTTTTCCTCGCCTGCTTGATATATTTCCGTTGCTCTGAGATTGGAAATTAGCATGTTTCAGTGAGTGTAAACATGGTCTTGCCGGGAAGAAAGGTTTGATTGATAAAAGAAGGCCACAAGAAAGTACGGTAAGGATGCTGGGCTACGGAAGAAAATGGGAGGTAGGGTAAGAAGGCTTTTTTCCGCAGAACAGAAGCTATCAGGCAAGCCTTAGGGTAATGTGCTTTTGGAATAGAGACCTGAGCCTGAGCAGGTAGCAAATGCAGCTGAGCTGGTCTTTGCGACAAGACACAAGAAAAGGATGTAAACCATGAATGTAGCAGAACTACTGAAACTATCCGGAGCTTTCTGGACAACCGCCACCATCCATGCCGGGGTAAAGCTCGATCTGTTCACCGCGCTGGCGCACAAGCCGCAAACAGCCACGGAATTGGCAAGCCATGTCCAGGCAGACAACCGGGCCCTGGCCATGCTTTTAAATGCACTCACCGCCCTTGAGCTCTTGGAGAAAAGGAATGAAACATTTTCCACCAATGCCTTCAGCGCCCAATACCTGGCCAAGGATTCGCCAGACTACCTTGGCCATATCGTCATGCACCACCACTATTTGGTGGAAGGATGGAGCAAGCTTGACCAGGCCGTCTTAACCGGAAAAGCGGTGCGCACCCGTTCTACCTTTAGCGACGACAAGGTGCACGAGAGCTTTCTTATGGGCATGTTCAACCTGGCCATGCAGCTTGCTCCCCATGTGGCCAGGGAAATTAACCTGAATGGCCGCAAGCGCCTGCTTGATCTGGCAGGCGGGCCCGGAACCTATGCCATTCATTTCTGCAAAGAGAATCCAGGGCTTTCAGCCGTGATTTATGATTTTCCCAGCACCCGTCCCTTTGCCGAACAAACCGTGGCACGCTTTGACTTAGAAGATCGCATCACCTTTACAGCCGGAGATATTACGGCAGATGCCATTGGCGCAGGCTTTGATGTGGTTTGGGTATCACACCTGCTCCACAGCAAAGGGCCGGAATTTTGCCAGATCATTGTGGACAAGGCCGCAAGCGCCATTGATCCTGGTGGCATCCTGCTTATTCAGGATTTTCTTCTGGACGACAGCCGGGCCGCTCCCCTGCATGCAACCCTATTTTCCCTCAATATGCTGATTGGCACGCTGGAAGGGCAGGCTTATTCTGAGGGCGATATCAGCGCCATGATGCAGGCGGCCGGATTGCACGGCATTCACCGACTGCCGATTACGCTGCCCAACGGTGCGGGCATCATCGCTGGAATGAAGTAATGCCGTTTTCCCAGATCAAAGCCCTGTCTGTGCCTGCTTTGGCAAATACTTACAAGGCGTACCCCTATGTATGCGCTTGCCTCCTTGCTATCACGTTTGATCCGGAAAGGGAATAAGCCTGCATTCAGGTGCTGTGTAACCCTTGTACAGAGATGCAGGAAATACTGAAAACGAATACTGAAAACGCCAGGAACTGTCCTAGCGTTCTGGAAGGAAAAACAAGCATAACAGCCGCATGACGCTTAGGCAAGCTTGTTGCGCCATTCCTTCTTTTTTGCAGAGGGCCAACTGGCGCAAACAGGAGGCAGCACCTTGGTAATCATCCGGGTGCAGGAATCGCCACAGGCAGGATTACAGTGGGTAATGGCGTCTTCCCGGCCATCTCGCACCTTCTGGGGCCACTCTGGATCTGCCCACAACACCCGGGCAAGACCAATCAGATCGGTCTTGCCACTTGCAATTGCCTCGTCAGCAAGAGCGCCGGTAGCAATACGGCCTGCACCCACAACCGGCACCTCCACCTCTGCGCGTATTGCCGCGGCCAAATCAAGCATGTGGCCTGGCTGTTTGCACTGCTGAATAATCTCGGGCAAGGCCCAGGATTCGTAGGTGCCGCCCATCACCGAAATATAGGCAACACCACGTGCGGCAAGCTCTCGGGCAAATTGGCAGGAGTCCTCCAGTTGCAGGCCATCGGGCAAGAGTTCATCGGCAAGAAAGCGGTAACCAACCGGCATGCTGCCCACTTTTTCTCGCACCTTCTCCACCACTTCCAAAGGAAAGCGCTGCCGCTTCTCCAGATTGCCGCCATAGGCATCTTCGCGCTGATTGGTTCGGGGCGAGAGAAATTGGGCGAGCAGATACCCTGTGCCGCCGTGCACCTCCACCATGTCAAAGCCAGCTTTCCTGACCCTGGCCGCAGCAGCGGCGAACTGATCGATTACCTGTTTGATTTCTTCATCCGTCATGCCCCGAGATGGCCGACCAAAGGTGGTAATGTCTGAGGGCGCGATGGAATCATCAGACGCATAGGCAAAACGGCCTGCGTGGTTGATCTGGAGACAGGCAATTGCCCCTTCTGCCTTAATGGTTTTGGCCAGGCGGGCAAGGCCGTTAATGGCCTCATCGGTATCAGCCCGAAGGGTGCGGTTGGAGCCGCTGCCAAGAGGATGATCCACTGAAGCGTTTTCCACCACTACCATGGCAACCCCGCTTTTAGCCATCAGCCGGTAGTGTTCCAAAAGGGCATCGCTGACCAGTCCGCCCTCAGATGCATAGGCCAGGTAGAGCGGAGCCATGATCAGGCGGTTTTTCAGGTTCAGGTGTTGAATGCGGATTTCCGAAAAGAGGTTGGGATAGATGGACGACATGGCAGGCCTCCGTTGTTCATGGGTATGATCTCAATTCCATATCAAAGTGCTCGCTGTACCGGTTTTGGAAAATCCTCCCTGATACATTGCTTTGAGCTGGAAGGTGAATACCGGAAAAGCTGCATCATACCTGTTGATCAGGAGAAAAAGCAAATATTCGGAGTTTATTCCAGTTCCAGATCAAAAATGTTATCAAAGAGGTGGGGAAAATGCGACGCAGATGTAGGTATGGGTGCTTTGAGGAGCATATCCCGATGCCGACATAGATAGGGCTTTGATGTGGAATTGAAATCGGCCGGAGCCTTGCTGGGGGAAAAGGATCAATTTCAGGCAGGCGAGGCGGAGCAGAAACCACGATTCCACAAGCGAAACCATGTATAATCAGCCTATGATCTGATCCTAACACAACCATATTACAGATGTATCCACTGGCCGCCAGGTTTCAGGGGCAACGCTACCACCCAATTCAGCAGTTCCACTCATTCCAGCACATATCGAATCAGCAACAATGGCACCCAATAGTAGTTCCACACCTTGGCAGGTGTTCCTGGTCTTTCTGCGGCTTGGCCTCAGCTCATTTGGCGGGCCGGTCGCGCATTTGGGCTATTTCAGGGAAGAGTTTGTCAGCCGGAAAAAATGGCTGAGCGAACAGAGCTATGCCGATTTGGTGGCCCTCTGCCAGTTCCTGCCTGGCCCTGCCAGCAGTCAGGTGGGCTTGGCGCTGGGTCTTTCCCGTGCGGGTTACATGGGCGCTTTGGCGGCGTGGATGGGGTTTACCCTGCCTTCGGCCATTGCGCTGACCATCTTTGCCTTAAGCATCGCAACAATCAATGCGGATCTTCTGCCCGGAGTATTGCAGGGCTTGAAGATAGTGGCCGTGGCCGTGGTGGCGCAGGCAGTCTGGGGTATGGCCAAAAGCCTCTGCCCAGATAGGCAGCGGCTGACGATCATGGCCCTGTGTGCCTCAGTCCTGCTGCTTGTTCCAGGGGTTTGGGTTCAGGTGGGGGTTATCCTGGTTGCAGGTGTGGCAGGGCTGGTGCTGTTCAAACCGCTGCCTGCAAGTGAGCGGGAGTCCTTGGCCTTTCCCCTTTCACGGCGGGCAGGTTTGTTTTGGCTTGGTCTTTTTTTGAGCGGGTTGATTGTTCTGCCTCTGGCGGCCCGCATGGCCCCCAGCCAGACCATAGCCTTGATCGATGCCTTTTACCGGGCAGGATCGCTTGTTTTTGGCGGCGGTCATGTGGTCTTACCTCTGTTGCAGGCCGAGGTGGTGCTGCCCGGCTGGGTGAACAACAATACCTTTTTGGCTGGTTATGGCGCAGCCCAGGCCGTACCAGGGCCTCTTTTTACCTTTGCCTCCTTTTTGGGAGCATCCATGCAGGTTGGCCCTGGCGGTTGGCTGGGCAGTGCCATTTGCCTGCTCGCCGTGTTTGCGCCCTCATTTTTTCTGGTGGCAGGTGCACTGCCATTTTGGGAACAATTGCGCCATAACCGTCGCATGCAGGCCGCGCTGACCGGCATCAACGCCGCAGTAGTGGGAATCTTGCTGGCAGCCCTCTACCACCCGGTGTGGACCAGCGCCATCCATGCACCGCAAGATTTTGCCCTGGCGCTTTTGGCCTTTATGGCCCTTGTTTTCTGGAAAACTCCGCCCTGGCTGGTGGTGCTGGCCTGCG
Organism: uncultured Desulfobulbus sp.; assembly: GCA_964512515.1. GTDB lineage: Bacteria > Desulfobacterota > Desulfobulbia > Desulfobulbales > Desulfobulbaceae > Desulfobulbus. The sequence goes on along the minus strand of CAZEIT010000077.1, from coordinate 1,883 downwards.
CGGCAGGCGGCTGGCTGTTTTTCTAAGTGCCCGGCAACCAGCCTGGCCAGACCCAAAAAGATAGCGGCTTGTGAGCCAGCTTCAGAGAAGTCTGTCTGCGCAAGCCGCCGCCTTGCCTGATCTCAGAAGTTTACTTTAGCAACCTTCCAGCCGGTAGCGCTGAAAGCGCACGGCCTTCTGCTTTTGCGCACGCGCCTTGTGGTCCAGATTGTTTTGCAAGGAGTTGAGATATTCCTTGGAGTTGCCCAATTCTTCCTGGATCTTTCTGCTTTTTTGCGCTGATTGCTCCATCAAGGCAATACTTTTTTCCAGAATCCGGCGAGCCTCCCCGGCACTGCCCTGGTCAAAGGCGTGGGCCGCATTGTCGCGGGCATAACGTGCTTCAAAGACCAGGGAGCGTTCCGTGATGCCCGTATCCCTGCTGTCTGCAATCCTGCTGCCGAACCTGCCGGAGTTGAGCACTAGCGCTTTTTCTTCATGGCGCAGCGTATTGCTTTCGCCATCCCGGTAGCGCAGCAGCACTGTGCCGACCTCATGATTGCCGCTCCTCAGCTCAGGCGTTCTTACGCGCAGTTGCAGCCGGCGCAATTCTCCGGCTGACAGATCGCCCATCTGAATGCGCACCGTGCTGCCGTCTATCTGGTAAGAATTGGCAAAGACTTTCTCCACCTCAAGTCTCGGATCGAGCTGCAAAGTGAACTGCACATCCCTGGCAATGACAGCCCTGGCCGCCAGAAACTCCTGAGTAAGGGCCTCCTGAATCATCGGGGCTTCTTCAATGAAGTAGTACATGCCATGGCCGAATTCAGAGAGATCGGCCATGAGCTGCTCATTGAACTCCACGCCCACGCCAAAGGTGGAAAGCGAGATGTTGCCGGCCGCCTCAGCGGCTGCAATCTCAGAGAGCTGGCCGCTTGCGGTAATGCCGGTATTAGCGAGGCCATCCGAGAGCAAAAAAACCCGGTTCAAAGTGGCTGGGCTGGCATAACGGCGAAGCTGGCTATAGCCTGTTTGCAGGCCCTCACCCAGGTTGGTGCCGCCTCCGGGCTCAAGGCCCATGATAATGGAGCGCGCCTCGCTCAAATCTTCCATGGCGGTGGATGGAATGCGCACCTCTGCTGATTGGCTGTAAGTGACAAGGGCAAATCGGTCGCCGGGCCTGAGCCGGTCCAGAATGGAAAGGGCGGATTCCTTGACCGTCTCCAGCTTGTTCTGCTGCTGCATGGAGCCGGAGCAATCAATGACTAGGGCAATGTTTAAGGGAAGTTGCGGCCTTGCGTGGCGCAGGGCCGGGCCGCGCTCCGTGCTGACCAGGGCCTCCAGATAGCGGATGCCCGTTTCGTTTTGCTCCACCCGCGGGTTGTCAAAGCCTGCGCTCAACTGCAGGGGCGAGCCTGCGGTCCGCGCCTCCTGAGTCATGAACAAGGGGCCGAGGATAAAGCCTGCCAGGAGCAGTACGATGCTTAGTCTGTGGCGGTTGCCTGTTGAGTTCTCTTCCATGTGTGCCTCCTGTGCTGGTGGTTGGTCTGACCACGAGGGCCATTTCGCTTTATGGTCAGGGTAGCGGGGAGGCCGGAAAAACGGAACCAGACATCACATGACATCAATAGAGATAGATTTTTATATGACTGATTATACGTAATTATTTTGATATTACATTTTCAGGTCAAAGAAGAGATCAAGCAGGCGAGGCAAATGCGGTGCAGGCGTGCACGCAGGTACTCCGAGGAGCATTCGCTGAAGCCGGCGCAGGCAGGGCTTTGAGATGGAATTGGAATTAGCATCCCTCCAGTACTCTGCGCTTCATCGGCGCTGGCCTGATGGCATAGTTGCTGCTCTGGCCGGAGTGGTCCTTAAAAAGTGCCTCAGCCCGAACCTGTTGG
>CAZEIT010000076.1:0-7887 GCA_964512515.1 uncultured Desulfobulbus sp. | reverse complement strand
GAGTCAACAAAACCAGGAAATTGTTCATGCAAAAACCTAACCGGACAATGCTGACCGAAACCGGTGAACAGAGGGGCTAACCACCCATCAGCCACGTATGATCTTGAGCTGCTCCTGCTGCATCAGCCGGTCAAAACGGAAATGCACGGAGTAGTCGCTCTCCAGTAACTGGTAGGGCTGGACACCGATGATCATGCCCGGCAGATACTGGTAGGGCGCATCGCCACTGACCGGAAAGATGACCTGCATCTTTCTGCCCAGAAGAACGCGGGCGTTTTCCTGCCTGCCGATGCGAACCAGAAACGCGGCCCCGCCCACGGAAATATCCAATGTCTCTGCACGAAAACCACGCCCCACAGGATAACCCTGCTGGTTGAGTGGCTGCACCAGTATCTTCCTGGTAAGGTTAAAGCGTTCGTGCTTGCGACGTTCCAGCTTTTTCCGTTCCAGAAAGGACCAGGTGTTGTCAAAGGTGTGGTAGTACTCAAGCAGTTTGTTGCGCAGGCCAGGGAAACGCTCCTCCCAGGAAATAATGGCCGAGCGTGGCAAGAGATAAGTCTGTACCCGAATGAGCGCGGTCAGGGTCACGGTCCAGATGGAGGGGGTGAAAAAGCTTTCTCCTGCCACGTGACCGCGGTTCAGACTGGTGACGAATACCTCTTTCTTGCCATCGCTGTAGGAGACTTTGACACTGCCCTGGTTGATGAAAAAGAGGTGATCGTTGCGTTCTCCCTGCTTGACGATAGGCTCTTCCGCCGCATAGATGCGGTGCTGGAAGCTGTGGTAGACAGCCTGAAACTCTTCGGTGCTGAGCTCCCGGTGCAGAGCCTCCCATATCTGCAGGTCTTGCTGGGGAATGAGGCGCTGCTTGGCCTGTTCGATAAGCTCTTCCGCCTGGATAATTTCCCTGAGCGCCATGCCCTCAATAGAATAGAGATGGTGCTTCAGGCCCTCGGCCTTAGCAAAATCACCCTCTTCAGCCGCAGCGCTGACCAGACCCAGCAAGAGGCCCTTTGCCTTTTCCAGTTCCTGCTGCTCGATAAGACGAAAAAATTGCTCTTCCTCGGGTGTGCGCACGGTTTCGGCGGTTTTGGAGAAGGTGGCGGCAGAGGCTTGCCCTGTTGCAGGACTTGGCTGGGCCTGCGTACGGCCAGGCTCGGGTGTGGCAGGTATTTGAGCCACACCGGCGAGGCGCAGGCTTTCTGCTGCCTGGGCCGCAGCCTCACGCACAGGCCCGCTGAGCTGCGAACTACCGCTTGCCGTATGCACGTCCGCCGCCCCCATCTCAACCAGGGCATTGAAGGCCCGTTTTGATCCGATCTGCTCCAGGGCCTCTACCATTGCCAGCTGCAGTTCTTCCCTGTTCTTGGCCGCCTCAATGCTCTCACCCCGCATCAGCTGGCACAGTGGCCGAACAAAACGGTCATCCTTGACCTCGATGATTTTTTCGATAACCTCTTTTTTCAGGGAATCATCCACGTTGTGCAGGGCACTGAGCAAAAACTCCTTGAAATATTCACCACCTATGCAGGCACCTGCTTGCAAGGCCTCCTGCTGCACCCGGATATCAGCGTGACTCAGAAATGGCTGGATAGCGGTGAACAGGGGGGAATTGCCCAACTCGCCCAACAGGCGGATGATGCTGCGGGTGATAAACCAGGGCGATTCCATGTTCAGCTGTTCCAAAAGCGCATTGACCGAAGCCTTGCCGCCCCGTTCAATCAGGTGGAGGATACGGGTGCGTTCCGCCCGGCTTTCGCTTAAAAGCAGTTGCTGGATCTGGTAACGGGCGGATTCCATACCAAGGCTGATCAATGCCTGAGCGGCTGCATCGCGGGTGGTTTCAGAGTGCAGGTACTGATCAAACAAGGACTCCAGTATTTCCGGCCGGGCAGCTTCCTTCAAGGCCGTGCGCGCTAAGCGGGCCAGGGTCAGGCGCTGGATGTTCTCTCCGCCTTCGGGTACTTCACTGAACATTTGCAATACATGAAAGGCGTCTGCAGCCTGCGGGTAACGCTGCTGCTGCAAGTATTGAATACCCAGCCCAGAAAGGGCGGCAACAGCAGCCTGCAACGGTTCATTCTCCAAACCAGGGGTACGCAGAGCCTGTCTGAGGGCAGGTAGAAGCTTGGTCAGGCGTTGCCACTGCCCTTCCTGCACCAGCAGCGTCGAGCAGCTCGCCAGGGTTACGGCCGCGTTTGCCTGGATATCCGGATTGTTGTGGGCAAGTCCCCGGGCCAGTTGAGAAAGCAGTTGGTCGGCCTGCTCTTCCTGACCCTGTTGCAGATGACTGAGCATGACCTCTGGTGCGCCGACAACCACTTCTTTCAGCAGCAGGGTCTCGATTTCGCCCCGTACCAGACCTTCCAGCCCGCCCTTGAGCTGCCGGATCTGTTCTTCCTGACGCTTTTTTTTCCGCTCCTGATGGACGTTGATAATGGCTTCCACCTTTTCCCGGCGTAGCTGTTCCTGCACCTTTTTGTAAGCTTCCTGCAACGCTTTGTCGTCAAGCGAGAGCATAGGCAGGGTGTCGCCCTCCTGCGCCTTGCGCAAATGGAGAGCGATTCGCTCAGCCTGGGCAGCACTGATCTTACGCAGCAGCTCCTCCTTAATCTCCTCGCCAAAAGTGGTGCTTTCGGGCTGCATCAGCAAAAGGCCCAGCTCGTCCTCAGCAAAACCGGCAATGAGGCTGCCGGTCTCGGCGGCAATCGCTGCGAGCTTGTCCTTGTCAAAAAGCAGGGTATATCGCTTGAGCATGCGTTCATGCGCGGAAAAATCAGCCTTACCTTCGTGAAAATGGGCAGGGTCTGTGGCCTGCATGGCCGAGGTGGCCAGCAGCCTGGCCGGCCAGTGCTCGTCTTCAAGGCGCAGGCGCAGGCCATCTGGTAGATCACCTATAGATTGCAGCGGTGATTGCAACGCGGCCGCATCAAGCTGGCTTGCAATTTCCGCCCGAATTTTAGGTGCCTGCCTGGTGCGCGCCAATTTTTTGAACAGGGTGCTGTCTGCTGGAATCAGATCATCGAGTTCCGCCTTGCCCACCTGCATGGGAATATCGTTGACCAGCACAGCGACCATGCGGTTGAGCTGCTTGGGAGTCAGGTGTTCAATCGATTCATCCAGCAGGATATCGGAAACCTGATTGAGGATTTCTTCATAGAGCTGTTCTCCAAACAGCCCCTTGAATTTACGCACCAGAAGCCCGCTCAATTCAGGCGCGGCAAACGTGCTGATGCGGAGTGCCGCCTGTCTGATCACCTCCTGGTGGCCAGCCGTTTCCGTTTCCTCTTCAAAAAAGCGCAGCACCTTGTTGAAGGCGGCAAAGCCTTCCGTAGCGGTATCCACTGTGCTCTGCTGCGCCGCTGCCGCCAGCACCGAGGCAGACCAGGTGGGGTGCTGCAGGCGCAGTTGCAGGGGTACGGGTGGGACGTCGTCATCGTGCATGCTGGCCAACAGCTCACGGGCATCATTGTGCCGGGCCAGGTTTTCCCGCAGTCCGTTCTGCAGACTGTCGCCCATACCGGCCAGACGGCTCAGCGTATTTTTCGCCTGCTGCCCGGCATCACCCTCCTGCCGGGCCGCGCTTTCCAGCTGGATCACCGTTTGTTCCAAACGGGCTGGAGTTAGTTCCTGGATAACGGAAAGAAAGAAGGCGTCGCCAACCGGTGTGGCTGACAGTTGCGGCAGAAGGCGGGCCAGCAGGTCTGGCGGACTGCTCCCCATGGTACGGGCTGATTCTTCAATGCTGTTATGCCGTTTGACCGGATCCACCTCAAGATCCAGGTTGAAAAGGACTTCCAAAATGGCATCGAGTAAGTTCTCACTCTCGCTAGCGCTGAGTTCACTGCCCAAGGGCAGACCGGTCAACTCCTCCACCAACTCACGCGACAGGCTCTGCAGGGAGCCAAGTATGTGCTTGCCGGCGGCAAGGCCATCAGCACTGCCCTGCCCATCTCCGGTAGTGGCAAGCCCTCCCGCAGCAAGGCCCTCGCCACCATGCACCTCAACGTAGCGTTTCGTATCCACGGAAACTGAATCCAGGCGGGCCTGTTCCACCAGCTCCGCCACAGGCACGGCAAGTTCCCGCCTGCCCGTGAGGTCTGCCAACAGATGGAGCAAAACTTCACAGTCGGTCTCGTTAAAGGTACTGTGAAAAATAAAAGAGTGGATATTGAACTGGGTGAAAAAATTGACAAGGCCCTGAATCTGCTGGCGGCCACTTTCGCGATCAGTCAGGCGCGTACCACAAACAAGGATGGCATTTTCTGCGAGTGCGACCTCGACATCCTGGCTTGCCTTGAGTTTACGGACCTCGGCAATGCTGCTCAAAAGTAGCTCCCGGCTCAGCCGCACCTGGGGATTGGCCGGCGGGTAGAAACGGCGGGATCTGATAGCGGTGAAGAGCCGGTGCGGCACATCGGCAAGGAGCACTGCCGCATCTGGCGTTATGGGCGTAGGGTCGGTGTTCATGGCTACACTCGCTGTTTGCTGAGAAGTGGGATCAGATTCATTATATGGATTGACCGTGTAAGCATCAAATATAATAATAATACAAATTTTATATTAATTTCCTTTGCTAACCCGGTAAGCGGCTCTGGCCTGCCCTTGCCGATCATATGGTCGCCAGTCAGAACGCGGGTTTAGTGAGTGTGCTTGCTCGGCAAAGCTGCCGAAAAAAGCCGATCCTTACCGTGGTATTGTAATCCCATACTACAGGTACTGCAAAAGCCGGAGCTTGCGTCGATGCCGCGACCAGTATCCCAATCTCCTGTATGGTCTTTGCCGCATCTGAGTACCAGCTTTGAACTATAATTGGCGGTATAGTGGTATCTATCATTTTTTGTGGCTTCATTCCTCTTTGCAAACGGAGCAAACGAACATGGACGGATGGCTGAGCCTCCTTTTGGGTATTGGTTTGAGTGCGGCCTGTGGGTTCCGCGTTTTTGTGCCACTTCTGATAATGAGTCTGGCCTCCCAGAACGGGCACCTGTCCCTGGCTCCGGGTTTTGAGTGGATCGCCACCCCTGAGGCCTGCGGGGCCTTTGCCGTGGCAACCCTGTGCGAGGTCATTTCCTACTACATTCCCTGGTGGGACAACCTTATGGACAGCCTCTCTTCTCCGGCGGCTGTGGCGGCCGGCACCATTACCACAGCCTCTGTGTTCACCGATACCTCCCCTTTTCTGCAATGGACGCTGGCGGTTATTGCAGGCGGCGGCGCAGCCGGCATGGTTCAGGCAGGAACTGTGCTGGTGCGCGGGGCTTCAAGCTTCACCACGGCAGGACTAGCCAACCCGGTAGTGTCCACCGTGGAACTGGGAGCTGCCACCATCACTTCCATACTCTCCCTGCTTGCCCCAATTGTTGCTGTAACAGCAGTGCTGGTGTTGATGGCTATGGTCGTCCGGAGATTGAGCCGCGGGCGCCCTGGCTTCATCAAACCTGAGCGGCGTTTATCCTTATAGGCGCTACCAGGGCGCAATGGGCCCAAGCTGACGCTCGTCCGCCTTGACAACGGACTCGCTCTATCTCCCTCCTGCTCTATGGACTAATCAAACTGGAAACAATTGACAGCCCTTGCCGAAGCAACTAAGCTAACGAGTTTGGTATCAACAGGGTGTTTCAGCATTTCTTTGCCCAGGCAAATCATGAATCCCGATATTGAACGCTACTGGAACATGCGCCTTGAGCGTTGCGCCGAGGCCCTGGCAGCCAACAACTTTGACGTGTACCGGGCCGAGACGCCCGTGGCCGCCAAAAACCTTATCTTGGGCGAGATCATGCCAGCCATCACAGTGCAGAGCGCTTCCTGGGGTGATTCGCTCACTATGCGCACAACTGGTATTATCGAGGCGATACGGGAAAATCCAGGCATTGAGTTGATCGAAACCTTTATCCCGGGCCAACCCCGGGAAGCAGTGATGGAAAACCGCCGCCGTGCCCTGCTCTGCGACCTATTTTTCACCGGCACCAACGCCCTGACTGAATGCGGCAAGCTGGTCAACCTGGATATGGTGGGCAACCGCACCGCAGCCATTACCTTTGGGCCACGCCATGTGATCATCTGCGTGGGCCGCAACAAACTCGTACCCAATGTGGCGGCAGCCATGGAACGCATTAAAAACTACGCCGCACCCATCAATGCCATCCGTCACAGCGGCATAAAAACACCCTGCATCAAAACCGGCCATTGCATGGACTGCAAAAGCCTGGACCGGATTTGCAACTCCTGGACTATCACCGAAAAATGCTGGCCCAGGCACCGTATCCGGGTGATCCTGATCCATCAGGATCTGGGCCTGTAAAGGCTGCACATGTGATTCTACCCATGCCGGGCCGCAAACCGGCATGTTGCAGCACCTTTCATCAAACCTTCTGCACTCTAATCATGGACAATCTCAACAGCCTTCTTGCCCAGCGCCGTGAAAAGGCCCAATCCTTGGCCGATGCCGGGGTGGCCCTTTACGGCAACCGTTTTAAACACCCACAACCCATCGCCGAACTGCTGCCTCTGGGCAAAGGACTGGTCGCTGAAGCGCATGATGATTCCGGCAGCGTGTTCCGCGTAGCCGGGCGGATCATGTCCATGCGCAAATTCGGCAAGGCCGCCTTTTTCCACCTGCGCGACAGCAGCGGCGACATTCAAGTGTATGCCCGCCGCGATCTATTAGTCTATGATAACTTCAAACTTTTAAATAAATGGGATGTGGTCTACATCGCCGGGGTCAGCGGCCAACTTTTTAAGACCAAGACTGGTGAGCTCTCGCTTGAAGCCTCTGAACTGCACATGGTGACCAAATCGCTCAGGCCGCTGCCGGAAAAATTCCATGGCCTCACCGATGTAGAAACCCGTTACCGCCAGCGCTATCTGGATATGATCGTCAACCCGGAAGTTAGTGCAGTCTTCCGAAAACGGGTAGAAATCATCCGGCTGATCCGGGAATTTTTGAGTGACCGCGGTTTTCTTGAAGTGGAAACCCCGATGATGCAGCCCGTGCCCGGCGGAGCCACAGCCAAGCCCTTCAAGACCCATCACAAGGCGCTGGACATGGAACTGTTCCTGCGCATTGCTCCGGAACTGTACTTAAAACGCCTCTTGGTAGGTGGTTTTGACAAGGTCTTTGAAATCAACCGCAACTTCCGCAACGAAGGCATCTCCACCCGGCATAATCCCGAATTCACCATGCTGGAATTCTACCAGGCCTATGCCACCTACCACGACATGATGGACCTCACCGAGGAGATGATTGCCTGGCTGGCGGAGATGGTGTGCGGGTCCATGGATATTATCTACCAGGGCATGGAAGTCAACCTTGCCCCACCTTGGCGGCGTTTGAGCATGGACGAGGCCCTGGTGCAGATCGGCGGGCTTGATGCAAGCATCCTGACAAACGATCAGGCCTTGCTGCAACTGGCCAAAAGCAAAGGGATTGCGCTGCAGGCCGATGCCGGCGGCGGTAAGGCCAAGACCGAACTCTTTGAGCTGTTGGTGGAGGAGAAGCTGATTGACCCAACCTTCATCACTTCCTATCCGACCGAAGTCTCACCGCTTGCGCGGCGCAACGAGAATGACCCCAGCGTGACCGACCGTTTTGAGCTCTTCATCACTGGCCGGGAGATTGCCAATGCCTTTTCAGAGCTCAACGACCCCATTGACCAGCGCCAGCGTTTCCAAAAACAGATCGATGAACGCGGCAATGACGAAGAAATCCATCCGGTGCTGGACAAAGACTATGTTCGTGCCCTGGAGTACGGCATGCCGCCCGCTGCCGGCGAAGGCATTGGCATTGACCGCCTGGTGATGCTGCTGACCGACTCGCCCTCGATCCGCGATGTCATCCTCTTTCCCCTGCTCAAGCCGGAAAGTGGCGAATAGACCGGCATGGCC
>CAZEIT010000075.1:0-7919 GCA_964512515.1 uncultured Desulfobulbus sp. | reverse complement strand
CGCCTGTCTGACTCATATCCCCGTAAGAAAGGCTGAATTTCGTTGAGAGTCATTTAAAGTAAATATTCTTCATCTGTCTGGAGCCTATCCGGGCAGTCGAGCCATCAAACACATTTCAAGCACTCACAGAGTCTCAAAAGATCTGCAACCAAACCTGCTATCTGTCTTCATGTGGCCGACCAGCAGTTCTGGCGCCACGCTGTTTTAGCTCCTCTTTCCAGGCCCCCTCGTCAGTTGGTTTGATTTTATTCCTGCATACACCAAACCCGCACCATGCGCTCACCCTACCCCCATTTCTTGATCTTGTTTTTTCATGGCCGGCTCGTTATATCGACTTCATCGCCTTTTTTCCGGATCTTGCATAATAAATCCGCTTTCTTGAGGAGACAGTATGAAGCGGTTTTTGAACAACTTTGGCCCGCTCTTTTGGGTGGCGCTGTTGTTGCTGTTTCTATCTCTTGCGCCCCTGGCCCAGGCCAGGGAGTACAGAATAGCCTTCATTGCTCGCAGCCAGGCTGATTCCTTTTCTGCCTGGTTTGTGAATGCCATCAGTGAAGAGGTAGTGAAATACCGGAGCCTGCACCTGGAAGTCATGGACAGCCAAGCTGATGACGCCATCGAAAACGCCTTTATCGAGAACGCGGTTGCCAACGGTTATGACCTCATCATCGTGCAACCCAACAACGGCGAGGCGCAGCGGCCCTGTATCGAACATGCCATCAAGGAAGGCGTGCCGGTGATTATCACTAATCCGCGTATTGCCGGAATTCAGGGCGCATCCACGGTTGATGCCGATGCCTACGAACAGGCAGCAGTCAGTGCCCGCCTTGCCCTGACCCAGGTGCACCAGGACGCGAGGGCGGTGGTGCTGAACGGCCCCAACGGCAATGGCCATGCCATGAAGCGCCGTCAGGCCTGGCAAAAAGAGTTTTTTAACAAACGGCCTGATGTACAGATCATTGGCGAGCAGGTAGCCAACTGGAACAAGGACGAGGCAGCGCGCCTCATGCAGGGGTGGGTGGAGGCAAATGGCAAGATCGATCTCATTGTCTGTATGAATGACAGTATGTGTATAGGCGCTCTTGAAGTGATCAAAGATAAGCCGGAATATGCCGATATCCACAGCTACGGCGTTGACGGCATTGTGGAGGCAATCCTGCTGATTCAAGAGGGAAGGATGACCGCTACCGCACTGCAAGACGCCTATAAATTGGCCTCCCGCACCATCGAAGTGGCCCACGACCTGCTGAGTGGCAAAATCAGCCAGATAGACACGGATATAGAAAACCCGCTCATCACCAGGGAAAACGTGGATCAGTTCATCGAAATCTACAGAAGAGCCGGGGCAATCAAATAACAGAACCAGGAGAGCTGCGTGCCGATTTTTTGCCCGCTTATTCCAATTCTATCTCCACCCTGTCTGGGTCAGGAAACACGTGCAGGCCGGCGTATCTCCATGTACGCCGGCATCGCACTTGCCACCTTCTTGATACATTACTATTGATTTGGAACTGGAATTACCCGGACCATTCCTTGCAGAAGATGATTTTGCCGTCATCCGGCGCGTAAAAATCAGGTAAATGGGCTTCCTGCCGGTAGCCGCAGCGCTGATAAAACATGCAGGTGGGCGCATACTGTGCCCGACTTGAGGTATCAATATAGAGGCGGGTTCCGCCCAGGCACCGCACCTGTTCTTCCACGAGAACCAGCAATGCACGGCCAAGTCCCCTGCCCTGGCGGGCTGGATCAACCACGATCCAGTACAAATCAAAGCTGGCCCTGGTGCCGGGAATGGGGCCAAAACAGGCATAGGCCGCTATACCTGCACTTTCCTGGTACAAGTCTTCAGCAAAAATAAAAAAATAACCGCTTTGTTCTCCTGTGGCTAAATGTTCTTCAGCCAGTTCCCGCGCGATACTAATCTCTTCTGGGTTGAAAAAACCAGTCTTATGCACCAGTGCTTCGATCTGCGCCGGATCTGCAGGCAGTACCTGCCGGCGATAATGCAGGTTCATTGTTCTCCTGCCTGGGCTGCTTTGATGATACGGGCAATGGCCCTGTGATAGGCAATACCTGCTCGGCCCAGAGCGGCGGCAAAGCCTGCATCCTGGGCCAGGCAGGGGTTGGCGTTCACCTCCAGAACCCAGGGCCTGCCGGTATTGTCCACCCGGAAATCCACCCGGGCATAGCCGCGCAACTGCAGGGTATGCCAGCATTGCAGGGCAAGGGCTTGCAGTCGTGCCACCAACGTCGCATCCTTGCTCCCTGGGAATGCGCGCCTGGTATGGCGGCAGGCAAAGGAGTCTTCCTCCCATTTGGCGGCATAATCCACAATTTCAGGCTGATCTGCAGGGAAATTCTCAAAAACGATTTCTGCAACCGGCAGCACCTCCACCCCGCCAGCCGCCGCAGCCAGTAAACTTACGTTAAACTCACGGCCCTCAATATAGGCCTCGGCAAAGAAAGGTCCGCCCGGCTTATGATAGCGTTCTTGCAAAAGGCCCAGCAGGGCCGCCAGGCTGCCTGGGCTCTGTACGCTGGTCGCATCCATGCCAAGAGAGGCATGTTCCCACACCGATTTGATAATCCACTTGCCGGCAAGCTCTTGCTGCGCAGCGGTGTTGGCACCGGCCAGTTCAAACCAGGGTGGCGTGGCAATGCCGGCTTGGTGCAGTCTTTGCTTGGCCAGCAATTTATTTGAGCTGAGCAGCAGGGCAACAGAATCACTGCCGGTAAAATGGATGCCAGCAACCTCAAGGCAGGCGGGCAGCAGGTGGATAAGCCTGCCTTGACCGGCAAGCGACTCCACCAAGTTGAACACCAGGTCAGGCTGCCGCGTGCGCAGCTTGGCTAGAACCGCCTCCAAGTTAAGGTTGCAGGCATGGTGGCTGCATTCATGGCCTAGAAGTTTGAGCGCCTGTGTGATTGCCTCGGCCTGAATCAGGACATCCTGGGCATCTGCCGCATCTGCGGCGGTAACGCTGTCGTGTAGAAGAGCTATGTGCATTGGCTGATCACACTTTTGCGGCAAGGCGCTTTTGCGCGGAGCAAACAATGCGGCCAATCAGGTCCTGATAGGAAATCCCGGCCAAGTTGCACAAAATAGGCAAATCAGAGTGGGTGGGGTGCAAGCCAGCCAGGGGATTCACCTCCATGAAGAGCGGCTGGCCCGCACCATCGCAGCGCAGATCCACTCGACCGCCATCGCGGCAGCTCAAAACCCGCCAGGCCGCAAGGGCCACGGCTTCGGCCTGGGCAACACAGGCATCCTCTTCAGGTCGAATCAGGTGGTATTGCACCCGGCTCTGCCAGTTCTCCTTGTTGCCATAGGAATAGACGCCCTGCTCCGCCTCTTTATTCAACACCACCTCCATGGTGCCCAGCACCTTGGCCTCCGCGCCAGTGCCGGTAATCCCAGTGGTGAATTCCCGGCCCGGCAGGTAGGGCTCAATCAGAACCGGTTGGCGGAACTGGGCAAGAAGACGACTACAGGCCTGGGGCAGGTCTGCCGCCTGGTCCACAATCGACAGCGGAGTGATGCCCTTGCCGGTGCCTTCGGCCACGGGCTTGATAAAATATGGCCCGGCAAAGGGTGGAAGGGCCATGCTGGTGCTGTCTTCCACTACCAGGGCCGCTGCCGTGGCCACGCCTGCATCCCGTAAGACCGCCTTGCACATGCCCTTGTGCAGGGTCAGGCACATTACCAGCGGGTCTGAGAAGGTGTAGGGAATACGGTACAGATCCAACAGAGCAGGCACCTGGGCTTCCCTGCCTATGCCGTGCAGTCCCTCGGCGATGTTGAACACCAGATCCCAGCGCTTGCCCGCAACCAAGGCCGTGGCCAGTTGGCGGGCATGGCCGATGCGCTCGGTTCTGTGGCCAAGCTGGCCAAGCGCGTCTTCAAGGGCTGCGATGGTGTCTTCCTTATCGAACTCGGCGGTCTCCTCCTCGCTATACCCTTCGGCAAGATAGGTGGAGCGCAGGTCAAAACACAATCCAATGGTCAAAGACATGGTTTTTTGTGAAAAGGGAAAAAATGGAGAAACCCGCAGTCACGCCGGCGTTCAGACGGCGGTGCCACGGGTATAGGTGTAATGCGTGTATGCTCTTTCCAGATCAAAGAAGCTATCAAGAAGGCACGGCAAATGCGACGAGCGCGCACATACAGGTACGTCCTGCGAGCATTTACTGAAGCCGACACAGATAGGGTTTTGAGATGAAAATGGAATTAGCGGCAAAAATCCGGATAGTGGTAGAGTCCGCCCTCGTAGTTGCGCAGGGCCAGGCCGCCGGCATCACAACCCAGGACTGCACTTGGCATGAGCGGAATCTTGCCGCCGCCCCCAGGGGCGTCAATAACATAAGTGGGCACGGCATAACCGCTGGTGTGACCGCGCAGGTCGCGAATAATATCAAGCCCCTTGTCCACCGGAGTACGAAAGTGGGCCGAGCCGCTGATCGGGTCGCACTGGTAGAGGTAGTATGGCCGCACCCGCATCATCAAGAGCCGGTGCATCAGGCTCTTCATGGTCTGGGAGTCGTCATTGACCCCGGCCAGCAGCACGGTTTGTGAGCCAAGGGGGATACCCGCATCAGCCAGCCGCGCGCAAGCCTTGGCAGCTTCGGGCGTACACTCGTCCGGGTGGGCAAAGTGCAAACTCAGCATCAGTGGATGATGTTTATGCAGCATCCGTGCGAGGGCTGGCGTCACTCGCTGCGGCAGCACGGCTGGTACCTTGGTGCCGATACGGATGATTTCCACATGCTCGATCTCGCGCAAACGGCCCAGCACCCAATCCAGTTGTTCGTCACTGAGCAGAAGTGGATCCCCACCGGACAGGAGCACATCCCGGATAGCAGGATGCGCTTTAATATAGCTGAAGGCCTCTTCCAGCCGCTTGCGGCCGGGATGGATGCGGTTGTGCCCGACCACGCGGGAACGGGTGCAATAGCGGCAATAGGTGGAACAAAAATCCGTCAGCAAGAGTAAAACCCGGTCCGGATAGCGGTGCACCAAACCCGGCACAGGGCTTTGCTCGGCCTCACCCAGGGGATCGTCTGCCTCGCCCTTGCTGCGCAGACTTTCCATAACCGTGGGCACCACGGTGCGGCGCAGGGCTTGATCCGGATTATCCGGGTCAAGCAGGCTCATATAATATGGGGTGATGGACAAGGGCAGCGCATGACCGCTGTGCTGAAAGGCTGCTTTTTCCGCGTCGGAGAGGTGCAGAATGTTAGAGAGCTCTTCGTAGCTGCGGATGCGATGCGCCACCTGCCAATGCCAATCGTTCCAGAGCTTGGCGCTGACTCCGGAAAAATATTTTTTCCGAAAGGTCAGACTCTTGGAAGGAGCAGAGGGTTTACGGTGTAAATGGCTATAATGGGATGGTAGAGCAGTATTGCGGAACTGCGTCAGGGATGGCGGCAGCGGGCAGGTGATCAGCTCTGCCAAACTTGGAGGTTCATCTTCTTCCTCTGGCAGAGGAGCCGGGGTAAGGACCAGCTCATCGGCTGGCTGGGCTGTTATCAGCATGGTGTAATACCTATTGATTTAGGCGGGTTGAAGGGACGAAACCTGTTCATAAGGCTGTCCTGCGGCAAAGGCTGTTTTGAGCAGCGCAAATATAGGGATTTCGCTGCAAAAAGCAAAGAAATTATGTTTAAAAAAATATCGTAAAAACAACAAATAACGATTCAAACTAAAAAAAACAACAGCCAGACCGTATCTTTTTTTATGCCAGGTCAGTCCTGCTGCCGACAGGGCTTTGTAACCAGGCTTTGGATGAACGGGCATGCGCCGGATAGACTGCTGGCTGCCAGACAAAATGTCTACCTGTACTGCTTTCTGTTTACCCGCCCGCACTCTTTGCATATAATAGACCAACCATCTGCCCAGGAGGGAGGGAGACCCGGTTTATACAGCAGCAGAGTATTGCAGCATATAAACCTGTGCGGAGGAAACCAATGTTGTACACAAAAATAGGTTTTGGCCTGCTGCTTGCGCTGGCACTGACGCTTCCTGGCTGTGCCCCGAGGCAGGAAGACAGTGTCCGCCTGGCAGCGCAGGAAAAAAATCTGCGTCTAAGTCAAGTCTTGGCCCAAAACTACCGGATAATCGTGGTAGAACCTGTGGCCATCCCTGTAGAAATGGCCAAACAATATCCTCAAACGGCGCGTTCCTGCCAGAGCAACGCCATCATTGCGCTCAAGGCGAGCAAAATGTTTGTCATGGTGGATCACACCGCCCCAGGGGAGCCTGCCTCCCCGGTTCTTCTGGTGCGCAGTAAAATCACAGACATGCGCCTGACCAGCAAAATCAGCAGGTTATGGGCCGGGTCAACAGCTGCCAGTTCCTACATCAACATGGATGTGCAACTGGTAGACGCCAGCAGCAGAGAGGTGCTGCAGGAAAAGCAGCTCTCCACCATCTCGGCTGTCCCTGCTGCCTCCCCAACCTCGTCTGGCCCGGTAAAAAGCGGAGAAAAAGACATCAGCGAGGCCATGGGCGCACTGGTGGCCGAATATGTTACTGCAGTGATGCCCGCCAAAAAGCCTTAGTCCCCGTCCTACCCTTACTCAACCCCTGCCTTCAGCTCGCACTCATCTTTCTCATGGTAGATGTGGTGGAAAGACCTGGAGTCTTCAAGGGACTCCAGGTGAGTGGTAATGGTGGTGTTTTTCAGCTGCATCCGCACGTCGTTTTCGAAATCTTCGGCCAGGCAATGGGCCCGGTGCACAGTCCAGTCGCCGGGAAAGAGCATGTGCACGGCAATAAAGCGCTCTGAGGCGGCACGCCTGGCCTGCAGTTCATGAAAGGCAATGCCCTGGCGCTGATAGGTAGCCATGGCCTGGGTAATCTTTTCCAGTTCTTCTGCAGGCAGGGCTGCATCCATAAGGCCGTCAAAGGAACGTCGTAAAATTCCTGCGCCGGTAAGAATGATGTGCAGCGCAACCAGGATGGCAATCACCGCATCCAGCCAGATCCAGCCGGTCAGCCAGGCGCAGGCCAAACCCACCACCACTCCTGCCGAAGTCCAGACATCGGTCATCAAATGCTGGCCATCCGCCTCAAGAGTGATGGATTCATACTGCTTGCCTGCACGCAGGAGAATACGGGCCGTGGCAAAATTGAGCAGAGAGGCGATCAGCGAGGCCACAAGGCCAATGCCCATCTGTTCCAGCGGACGGGGATGAAACAGGCGGCCGCTTGCCGTATAGATAATGGCAATGGCTGCAAAGATGATGAGCAGCCCTTCAAAGGCGCTTGAGAAATACTCTGCCTTGCTGTGGCCAAAGGGGTGTTTTTCGTCGGCCGGCCGGGCCGCATAGCTCAGCATGACCAGGGCCAGCATAGCTCCGGCCAGATTGACTAGCGACTCCACTGCATCGGAAAGCAAACCCACCGAACCGGTGAGCAGATACGCCCCGGTTTTTAAAGCAATGGTGAGCAGAGCCGTGGCCATGGAGAGCCAGGCATAGCGGGTAAGCGAGGTTCTTGGCATTGCCGTACCAGTCAAGGAGAGGAAGATCGTACGGAAAACAGGTGATTACTTGCCGTAGACTAGTTCACCGCCGGAAAAGCCCAGGCCTGCGGCGCATAGGCTGGCCAGTCCATAAAGTACCAGCATGCGGCCAGGCGAAGCGCCTTTGCGGTATTGCCACAGGCTCACGAGCAGCACCGCCAGTAACGTCGGCGCGAGCACCATCTTGATGATGATCCAGGTGTCCATGCTGCCGCCGTAACGGTACAACCAGTCCAGAAGGCCAGCCGCGGCAGTGGGCACCAGAGAAACCGCTGCCAGCAAGCAGCAATGATAGGCGCTTTTCAGCAGGGCAGGCTGCGATAAGATCAGAGCCAGCAGAGAAAAGACGAAGCAGGCCATCACCAGGCCCATGGGCAGGTGGGTGAGGGGCGGATG
>CAZEIT010000074.1:0-7938 GCA_964512515.1 uncultured Desulfobulbus sp. | reverse complement strand
GGTCCGCCTGTTCAGCACTCATTCCAACAAACATTTCATGCAGAGCACTGGTCATGGGCACAGATCGGCTGCGGCCAGATTTCGTATCCTTCAGCGTGATGGTCTTGTGAACAACGTCCACAGAGCCCCAGCGCAGTGCGTTGACCTCGCCCCGGCGTAAGCCACAGTGCAGCGCCAGCAGGCTCATCTGGAAGGCGCTCATGCTGCGCTGCTTGATCTCGGCCAACAGGTCGTTGGCTTCCTCGACAGATAAGAACCGGGTTTTTTTGTTGTCAAATTTCAGTCGTTTGACGGCGTTGACCGGATTCGGCCCAGGGTGATATCCAAGCTTGATGGCTGTGCCCATGAGCATTTTGGCAACGACCAACAGGTATTCAACGGTTCGCGGCGCTTTGCCCTCAGCAAGCTGGGATCGTTTGACGCGCTCGAAATCGAGAGGCACTAAAGAGCGAACCGGACGCGCCCCCAGGGATGGCAGGATATGCTTTTCATGCAGGCCGCGCTCACGCAGGGCGGTGTTTGCTTTTTTGTGCACAAGCTGTTCTGGCTCATAGTAACGGTGGTAGAACTCCTTGAGTGTCATAGCAGCCCGCGCTGCGGCTTCCTCAGCCTGCCGGGCTTCTTCTTCAGCAGCGGCCTGGGCCTTCCGGCGGTCTGCTAAACGGCCTGAACCTGCGCCCGTATGGGCCTCTTGGCGTAGCTCCGCCAAGACAGCAGCCGCTTTGTTCTGGTTTACACCCTGGGAACTCCAGCCAAGGCCTTGCTCAATAGCTTTGCCGTTCACTTGAAACCTGACCGAGTAATATCTGTCCGCCCGGATGCCGTGCTTCCTGGTCGGGTGTTCGCGAAAACGAATTCCAGGAATTTCAGTCTTGATCCACTTGGTTGTCATACTGTACCCTCCACACTGAAAAGCTGTCCCAACGCTGTCCCAGTTTTAAGCGCTATGTGAAGGTAAAAACTGGGATAACCTGTGAGGGCATTCTATGTAGTTATGGCAATTATGTCAACAAGTAATCCGTTATCATGTGATGATGAGGGACAACAGTTGAACCCCTATTTTTCGGAGGTCTGATCCATGCGACGAAGAGATATCCTCAAAACCATTGCCCTGGGCGGTGCAGCCGCTGTGATCCGTCCCTTTGGCAGCTTTGATGTGCTGGCTCAAACCAGTAATGCCCATCCCTCAGGTACTGCTGATCTGGTGGCCATACTTGGCGGCGAACCGCCCGAGATGCTGGATCAGGCCCTGTATGAACTGGGAGGCATAGCCCGCTTTGTTACCCCTGGCCAGCGGGTGGTGATCAAGCCCAATATCGGCTGGGACAACACCCCTGAGGAGGCAGGCAACACTAACCCCTCACTGGTGGCCGCTCTGGTGCGCCACTGTCTTGAAGCCGGGGCGGCCAAGGTGAGTGTGCTTGATCACACCTGTGATCAATGGCAGGCCTGCTACAGCAACAGTGGCATTGAACAGGCCGTCAGGAAAAGTGGTGGCGAAATGCTGTCTGCCAATGACCAGGGGAGTTACCAGGAAGTGCCTCTGCCCAGGGGCAAGGTGCTGAAAAAAGCCAAGATCCACCGGGCCATCATGGAAAGCGACGTCTGGTTCAATGTGCCTGTCCTCAAATCCCATGGTGGTGCGGGCATGACGGTTTCTATGAAGAATCTGATGGGTATTGTCTGGGACCGCGGTTATTTCCACTGGCACGATTTGAACCAGTGCATTGCCGATATCTGCACCCTGCCCAAACCACCAGTACTGAACATTGTCGATGCTTACCGGGTACTGGCCCAGGGCGGGCCGCGCGGCGGCCGGGGCAAGGATGTACTGGTGGCCAAGGGCCTGTTTGCCTCTCCTGATATGGTGGCCGTGGATACAGCCGCCATCCGTTTTTTTGGTCAACTTCGTTCCATGCCCCTGGAAAACATATCGTATCTGCAAAAAGGCGCGGAACTTGCGGTGGGGACAACTGATCTCGATACCCTGGCCATCAGGCGGCGCAAACTTTGATGCAGATGGCGCTAGCAAAGATTTTGCAGTTTGGACGCAGGCTGGGTGCAGCCTTGGTCTTTGTACTGTTGACTCTGTTTTTTGTACTACCAGGTGAATTTTTTCCGGCAGCGGCCCAACTGGCGGCAAAGCTGCAAGTGGTACCCGCTCTGCTCGCCGGAGCTTGGCTGGTGCCGGCCCTGCTGGCACTAGCTACCCTGGCATTCGGCCGGATATATTGCTCAATCATCTGTCCGCTGGGTATGTTGCAGGATTTGCTTGGCCGCTTATACCCAAAAAAACACCGGTCTCGTCTACGTTTTCGTTCTTCTTCCAGGTGGCTACGCCCGGGGGTTGGCATCTTTTTTCTGGCAGCACTGATCCTTGGTAATACCGTGCTGGTGAGCCTGCTTGAACCCTACAGCATGTACGGAATAATGGCCGTGCATCTCTTTAAGCAGGGGTGGGCCAGTCTCAACAATATTTTTGCCCAGTTTGCCCCCTTGGCTACCTTTCTTGATCTGCCCGCTCTGCAGTATTCCAATCTGGCCCTGGTCTCCTTCCTGGTGGCATTGCTTCTTTTTACCTTTTTTGTGGTGTTTGTTTGGTTGCGGGGCCGCGACTACTGCGGCCGTATCTGCCCGGTGGGAACCGCCCTGGGCTGGCTGGGTCGTTTTGCCCTTTTTCGTGTGCATTTTGAGGAGGAACATTGCGTGCACTGCGGCCGCTGTGAGCGGGTCTGCAAGACATCATGCCTGGATATCGACAGGCAAAAAGCGGATTACAGTCGCTGTGTGGTCTGCTTCAACTGTGTGGCGGCCTGCCCGCATGATGCCCTGCGCTATGGCCTGCGGTTGCAGCGCGCCAAGGTGGGCAACCCTGTTCCGGCCCTTGGCGATCCAGGTGGAGCGCTAAAGCGGTCTGTATCCCCGCCTGTTCTGGATGCTGAGCGGCGTCAGTTTGTAGGCTTGCATCTTGCGGCTGTGGCTGGCGTGGGTGCGCTTACCGTGGCTCATGTGGCCCAAGCTAAAGCCGGCATTGCAGGCAATGCCGGGGCAGAAGAAGAGAAAGCCGCAGTCCGGATAGCCCTCACTCCGCCAGGTTCCAGTTCCCGCGTTCATCTTTCCAGGCGTTGTACCGCCTGCCAGCTTTGTGTGGCGCGCTGCCCTTCGCGGGTGTTGCGGCCATCCACCGGCGAATATGGCTTCTTGCAGATACTGCAGCCGCGCATGGATTTTCGGCTGAGCTTCTGCGGCTATGATTGCGTGATCTGCTCCCAGGTTTGTCCAAGTGGAGCGATCCTGCCGCTCACTGTTCAAGAGAAACATGAAACCCAGACCGGCAACGTCAATTTTATCCAGCATCTCTGTGTGGTGGAGAGCAAAAAGCAGAGTTGCGGCGCTTGTGCCGAGCATTGCCCCTCGCTGGCAGTGAAAATGGTGCCCTATGATCAGGCGCCCCACCTCACTATTCCGGCCATTACTCCGGATTTGTGTGTGGGTTGCGGCGCCTGCGAATATGCCTGCCCGGTGGTGCCGGACAAGGCAATCTATGTGC
This sequence comes from uncultured Desulfobulbus sp., assembly GCA_964512515.1. Lineage (GTDB taxonomy): Bacteria > Desulfobacterota > Desulfobulbia > Desulfobulbales > Desulfobulbaceae > Desulfobulbus. The sequence goes on along the minus strand of CAZEIT010000074.1, from coordinate 4,388 downwards.
AGGGCCTGCTTATCCACAAAAAAGCGCGGATGCTGCCCAAAGGGCAGGAGGTGCGGCAACAGGTGGAGGATTTTGGTTTTTAGGGAAAGGCTGGGCGAGGAGTTGGAAGCAGCGCGGTAGTGATACGTACTTTAGTTTGCTTGTTCCCGCGCTGGAGCATGGGAACGATGTGGAAGGCAGGACGGGGGTAAGGCGTCGTTTAGCAAGAATTATCCGTTTTTTCGTTCTTCCAGCTCACTCCAGCGCTGGTAGAGCTGCTCCACGTCCGCGCTCAGTTGCTGCTGCCGCTGCCAGCATGCCGCAAGCTCGGCAGCATCGGCCATGATTGCAGGGTCAACCATGCGTGCCTGCAGCTCCTCCAATTCCGCCTCGGCAGTCAGGATCCGTTCTTCCATCTGGTCGTATTCCCGCTGTTCCATGTAGGAGAGCTTGCCGGGTTTTGGCTTGACTGCAATTTTTGCAGCCGGAGTGGCTGTCGTTTCCCTGACAGTCTGGTCTTTCTGCGCTGTTTTTTCCTGCAGCCAATCCAGCCACTGTTCGCAGTCGGCAAAAAACGCTGTCCCTCCCTGGCCGTCAAAACCGAGAATAAGGGTGCAGAGCCGGTCGAGCAGGTAGCGGTCGTGGGTGACCAGTACCAGGGCGCCCGGAAATTCACTCAAACTCTCCTCCAGCACATCCAGGGCCGGAATGTCCAGATCATTGGTGGGCTCATCCAGTAAGAGCAGATCAGCGGGCTGCAGCATGAGCCGGGCCAGAAGGATGCGTGCCTGCTCCCCGCCGGATAGGCGCGACACCGGTGTTTCCAGTTGATCCGGCCTGAAGAGAAAGCGTTTGGCCCAACCTGCCACATGCACGCTGCGGTTCTGATAGAGCACACTGTCGCCGTCTGGGGCAAGGGCCCGGCGCAGGGTACTGCTGGTATCGAGCTGTTCCCGGCGCTGATCAAAGCTGACCACGCGTAAATTTTCGGCAAGGCGGATGGTGCCGCTATCCGGCAAGATTTCCGGATGGTTCTGGATGCTTGCCGCCAAAATGCGCATCAGCGTGGATTTGCCGCAACCGTTGTTGCCCACCAGGCCCAAGCGCAGGCCTGGGCTCAGGAGCAGATCCAGGCCAGAAAAGAGCTGTCTGCCGCCATACGACATGGCAAGGCCGCTCGCTTCCAGGAGTTTTTTGGTCTTGCGCTCGGTGCCGTCAAAGCGGATACCTGCCTGGGAAAGGGCGCGGTTGCGGCTCTGCACCTCATCCAGTTCATCCTGCAGATTAGCCGCGGCATCAACGCGGTACTTGGCCTTGGTCGTACGGGCCTTGGGGCCCCGGCGCAGCCATTCCGTTTCCCGGCGCATGCGGTTTGCCAGTCGCTCTTCCAGTTGCTGGCGCTGGAGCAGATATTCCGCCCGTTTTTCCACAAAATCCGAGTAGCTGCCCTGTATCTGCAAAGAACCCTGTGGATAGACCGCAGAAAGTTCCACAACCCGGTTAACCGTGCTTTCGAGAAAACGGCGGTCATGGCTCACCAGAATGCAGGCAGCCGGGCTGTCCGGCCAATTGGCGGTCAGCAGTTTTTCCAGCCAGAGGATGCCAGCAATATCCAGGTGGTTGGTGGGTTCATCCAGCACCAGGAGATCCGGAGCAGGCAACAGCGCCCGGCAAAGCGCAAGGCGTTTGCGCCAGCCGCCGGAGAGGAGTTTGGTTTTTTCTTCGGGATCGGTAAATTCGGCCCGGCTCAACAGGGTGTGGATACGGGTGTAGAGCTCGCTTTCCTTGAGGCCCAGCTCTGCCCCGGCCAGCATCAGGTTGGCGTAGAGGCTTTTCTCGTCGTCAAAGCGGTCTTCCTGGGCCAGATAGCCAATGCGTGCTCCCTTTTGCAGGCTAAAGCCGCCGCTGTCTGGGTGTTCCAAAGAGCAGATGATCTTGAGCAGGGTGGATTTGCCCGAACCATTGGGGCCAATCAAACCAACCCGGTCGCCGGGCTCGATACTGAACTGGACATCGGCAAACAGTTGCTGCGCGCCAAAGGCCTTGCTCAGGCCCTGAACCTGCAGGAGTGCGCACATAGATAATCTTCCTTGAACCGGAATTTAATGCTTCCGCTTAAGCGCTCAGGGCAATGGCATCTGCCCTGGGATAGGAGCCGAGCAACTCGAAATAGGCGCAGATCTGGCGCAGGATGTTGCAGGCCTCGTAAATGGCCGGGTCGTCAATGTGGCCGATCATGTCAAGAAAGAACATGTACTTCCAGGCCTTGCCCTTGGTAGGACGAGATTCCAGCTTGGCCAGATCAATATTTTTGGCAGACAGGATGGTAAGAATCTCGTTGAGAGCGCCCGGCCGGTTGATCAGGCCAATCAGTACCGAGGTCTTGTCGCTGCCACTCTTGGAGGGAGATTTTTTGCCAAGCACCAGAAATCGGGTGGTGTTGCCCTGGTAATCTTCAATACCCTTGACCACTACCTGCAACTGATAGGTGGTAATGGCAAGGGAGCCTGCGATTGCACCAATGGTGGGGTCTTCCGCAGCCATTTGGGCGGCAGCGGCCGTAGAAAAAACCGGCAGCGTTGGAATATGCGGCAGATGCTTGCGCAGCCACTGTCGGCATTGCGCCAAAGACTGGGCATGGGAGGCCACGGTTTTAATGTCTTCGATATTGCCAGAACGGTTGACCAGATTGTGGTTGATGGGCAGCTCGATTTCGCCGCAGATTTGCACCTTGTAGACTAAAAAGGAGTCCAGCGAATAGGTGACCGCACCTTCGATGGAGTTTTCCACCGGGATGATGCCGTATTGTACCCGTTCGCGCTCCACCTCCTGAAAAACTTCGGCAATGGAGTCCATGGGCTGGTATTCGGCGCTCTGACCGAAATACTTCACCCCAGCCAAATGGGTGTAGGTGGCTTCCGGGCCAAGGTAGGCGACAATAGCCTTGCGTTGCGACAGGCGGCAGGAGGTGATGATTTCGTGGAAAATGGAGTACAGGGCTTTGGTCGGAAAGATATCATTGTTATTCTGCCGGAGGCGTTCATAAATTTCCAGTTCCCGTTGCGGATCCCACTTGGCGCGTTTGGTTTCACTCTTGAGCCTGCCAATGGTTTTGGCGCATTCCAGCCGCTCTTTCAAAAGGCTGAGCAGATTGTCATCAATATCGTCGATGCGCTGGCGCACCTCGGCAATGCTCTTCTTTTTTTCCATGTCAAATACGTGTTAAGCGAGTTAGTTGTAGGGATGCTGAATTTTGCCCAGGGAATATACCAGTACAGGCTGGGCAAGGGAAGAAGAGAACGCTTGCCTTGGACGGGCAAGTTGCTCGCAAGTACCGGCTACTTGCGAGCAGCCGGATGAAGTGCCAGCGGGTTTGATCTTGTTTTTTTGCCGCTGCATGGCCAGTACAAAACACAGCGCACGATTTCGTGCCCACTGTGCTGTGACGCCAGGATACTGTCATATCAATAGCACTTATATTGATTGTCAGGATTTTTCCATGACATTCAGGGCACGATACGGTAGATTGACCTGTAAAATTCGTATTTCATTGACTTGGTTAAAATATTATGAAGGCACAACAGTTTTTGCCGCAACCTGCGACCAGCGAATGGCTCAGTTCCTTTGACACCTACCTGATAGGCGAAGGAACGCACGAGCGACTCTACGAAAAGCTTGGCGCACACATCGTGCATATGCACGGCCAGGATGGGGTTGTCTTCTCGGTCTGGGCGCCCAATGCGCGCCAGGTTTCTGTTATTGGCGATTTCAATCAGTGGGATCACCAGCGTCACGCCATGCACCCGTCGGATAGTGGTGTCTGGTCGCTCTTTATCCCAGGGCTCAAGGAATTTGCTGTTTATAAATACAGCATCATCACTCAGTCCGGCCAGAATCTGCACAAAGCCGATCCTTATGGCTTTGCCATGGAGGAACGCCCGCGTACCGGCTCGGTGGTAGCTGACCTGAGCCGCTACGAATGGCGCGATAACGACTGGATGAGCCAGCGGGCCCAACGCCAGAACCTGGACAAGCCTGTCTCCATTTATGAAGTGCACCTTGGTTCCTGGCGCAAAATTGCCGATGAAAACTGGGGTCTGCGCTATCTTTCCTACCGGGAACTGGCAGATCAGCTGATTGCCTATGTGGTGGAAATGGGCTACACCCATATTGAACTGCTTCCCATTGCCGAGCATCCCTATGAAGGCTCTTGGGGCTATCAGGTGCTTGGCTTTTTTGCGCCGACCTCGCGCTTTGGTCCGCCCCAGGATTTCATGTACTTTGTCGATCAATGCCATGCCGCGGGCTTGGGTGTTATCCTGGACTGGGTGCCGGCCCACTTCCCCAAGGACGGCGCAGGCTTAAACAACTTTGATGGCACCCAGCTCTATGCCCATGCCAACCCCATG
>CAZEIT010000073.1:0-7974 GCA_964512515.1 uncultured Desulfobulbus sp. | reverse complement strand
ATCTGGATCCAGAGATCCGGTTATTCATCCCTGAACGCTGGAAGTAATCCGCCATCAGGTAAGGGGGGCCGTTATCAGGGAAATAGTGGGAGGTACCCATGCGTTGACCGATTCCCACTCCGGAGAGGTTGCAAAGTATAGCCTGGATTTCCTCAAAAGCCTGAAGGTGTAACTCCAATCTCATATCCAAGAGCTCTCCGTATCGGCTTCTGAAAGTGCTCGTAGGACGTGCATCTGCGCAGCGCCCAGGTCATATTTTCCGAAGGCCTTTTCATATACGTACATTGATCTGGAACAGGAATGACAGCTTGAAGGCTAAGCCATGCTCAGACAAGCTTTTGCCAGGCAGAGCCATGCCGGGTGATGGATGCAGGGATTTCTGTTAAGGGCCGTCAGTGCTGAAGTTCCCTGCACTTAGCGCAGGCGCAGGTAGGAAGGCACAGCCTGCTTTTCCAGAAATTTTGCAAAGTTCTTCTTGATTTTCGGCAACTTATAAAATTTGCCGTAGACTTCGTTCTTGTTGGTGCTTTTCGCCAGACTGGAAGGATTGAAATAGGCCTGAGCATTGTCCACGCTCAACACAAAGGGCGGACAGTCGTTTCGCACCAGGATGTGGCTCATCATCAGCGCGCCGGTGCGGTGGTTCCCTTCATGAAAGAGCTGTGGCCAACTGACCTGCAGGATATAAGAACCAGCCGCCTTTTTCCAGGGCGTGTCTTTTTTGTGTTTTTCTGCCCAGGCACGCATGTGACTGATGGAAAATTCGCTCTGTTCGTAAAAACGGTCGGTGTTGCTGAGGATGTGCTCCTTGAAGTCCTTGCGTTTCTCCAGGTCTGTGCCGCAGAGCACGATGTTGTTTAACTCCAGTAAATAGTGCAGCCCTTCCGGATGCAGCAGCCTGACATCCTTTTCCAGCAGATAGTTCACGTATTCATAACCCTCAAGCATGTTGTTGAGGATTTCATCGCGCATGGGTTCGCGGTGCATGTCCAGCGCCTCGTTGATTGCATCGAAATTGCGCTGGACAGAAAGGAGATAGTGATGGACCTGCTCAAGGTCTATTTTATATTTACTGGGCATGCCGCTTTACTGCGAAACACATTGAGCAGCCGGATTGCAGAGTAAGGATGAAACGCATCACCATACGCAAGCAACATGGAGAATGATTGTTCAGTCAAGCCGAATTCAATGGACCTGCTGCAGCGCCTGCAAGGCCCTGGAGCTGACGGCTTCCGGCAAGGGGGTGTAGCCATACTGCTCCGCATACTTTTGCCCATCGCGCAGGCACCAGTCAACAAATTTCGTGATACGCGCGCCCTGTTGCGGGTCTGCATAGTTCTTGTGCAGGAGCAGCCAGCTATAGGTGCCGATCGGCCAGGCATCCTGACCTAGAGGATCCGGGATAAACAGGCGCAGGTTGTCCGGCATGGCCGTAACATTGTTTGTCAGGGCCGCCATACCGCTTGCTACAGAAGGGGCCACGAATTTGCCAGCCCTGTTTTCGAGAACAGCCATGCTAAGCCCGGCACGTTTCGCAATACCATATTCCACGTAGCCGATTGCACCCCATGAAAGGCGGATGCGGTTGGCTACCCCCTCATTGTAGTTGACCGACATGGAATTACCTGGCCAGCCCATCTTTTTTGCCGCGGTAAAGCCCGCATCACTCCAGCGCGGACTGATCGCCTTGAGATGGTTCGTGAAGGTCCAGGTGGTACCAGAGGAATCCGCCCGGCTGACCGTAGTGATGTTCAGATTAGGCAGGCTCAGGCCTGGATTGAGGGCAGCGATACGGGAATCATTCCATTTTTTGATATTGCCGAGAAAAATATCGACATACACTTCCCGGCTCAGGCGCAGCGGGGTAATAATATCTGGCAGGTTGTAGGCCAGTACCACCATGCCTGCGGTTACAGGGATGAACTGCACCCCATATGTGGCCTGTGCTGCCTCGGTGTCTGTCATGGCGCTGTCGCTCGCACCAAAATCAACCTTGTCTGCCAGAAAACGTTTCACTCCTTCGCCACTGCCCACCTCATCATAGGAAATGGTAAAACCGGGTGAGGTGGCGTCAAATTCTTTAATCCAGTGCTGGTAGAGTGGTGCGGGGAAGGTGGCGCCTGCGCCGGCCACATCCGCTTTGTGCTGCTTTGAAGTGGCTGCCCAAAGAGAGGTACAGCCCAGCAGGGCGCAGACAAGTGTCAACAGGTAGAGGGTGCGAACTCTGCGTTTCATGGCAGCAACTCCACTATCAGAAATAGAGTAATATTGTTGCGTTGACCTGGGCGATCAGGAGAATTCGCCGTGCAGATAGTCTTTGGTCAACTGCTCTTGCGGGTTTTCAAAGAGTTCCTTGGTTGGCCCCATTTCCACCAGATAGCCGGTGCGGCCGCCTTTGGAAATATCCACGGCAAAAAACGCGGTCTGATCAGCCACACGCATGGCCTGCTGCATGTTATGGGTAACAATGGCCACGGTAAAGCGCTCCTTCAACTGCACCATCAACTCTTCAATCTGCCTGGTGGCAATAGGGTCGAGGGCTGAGCAAGGTTCATCCATAAGCAGCACCCTGGGTTCGGTGGCAATGGCCCGGGCAATACACAGGCGCTGCTGTTGCCCGCCGGAAAGTGAAAGACCGTTATTCTTGAGTTTATCCTTTACTTCATTCCAAAGAGCTGCGCCCACCAGGGCTTTTTCCACCTTTTCATCCATGTTGCCCTTAAAGCGATTAAGACGCAGACCAAAGGCCACGTTTTCGTAGATGGACATGGAAAAAGGGTTGGGTTGCTGGAAGACCATGCCTATGTTGCGCCGCACTGCCACTGGATCCACTTTTTTATCGTAGATGTCCATACCGTGGAAGTGTACCTTACCTTCGAAACGGAAACCTGGGATCAGGTCGTTCATGCGGTTGATGCTTTTCAGCACCGTGCTTTTGCCGCAGCCCGAGGGACCGATGAAGCCGGTGATCTGGTTGCGGACAATGGGCACATAGCTGTCGCGCACGGCAAGAAAATCCGAGTAAAAAATCTTGTCTGCCTGGCAATCGAGGGCGATTTCCTGCGCGTTCAGGGCGGTGATCGAAGCGGGTTCTGCTGCTGTCATTTCCATGGGAGGCTGCTCCTTGGTATGGTCAATTAAACGGTTTTTCGCCGCCCAATGGCGCGACTGATAAGGTTGAGGATAAAAACCAGAAGAACAAGGGCCAAGGATGCCGCCCAGGCCAGTTCAATCTGGTTGGGAAAGGGCATGCCCGAGTAGTTGTAGATCAGTACCGCAAGTGATGCCGTAGGCTCATTCGGACGCAGCCAGTAGTCGGAGAAGAGCGCAGTAAAGAGCAGCGGCGCGGTTTCTCCGGCCGCACGCGCTACTGCAAGCACCACTCCGGTGATGATGCCCGGCACAGCCACAGGCAGGATAATCTTCAACATGGCCTGGGCAGGGGTACAACCCATGCCGGCGGCTGCCTCCTTCATTGGTCGCGGCACCATTTTTATAGCCTCTTCCGCAGTAAGCATCACCGTTGGCACCATCAAGATGGAGAGCGCGATGCCGCCGGCCCAGGCAGAGTAGCTGCCCATTGCCAATACTACTGCTGCATAGGCAAAAACACCCGCAAGGATGGAGGGCAGACCACTGAGCACCTTGGCGCAGAAACGGGCAACAGTGGCAATCTTGCTGTCCGGCGCCAGTTCAGCCAGGTAGATAGCGGCGAGGATGCCAAAGGGCACACTGATAAGCGAGGCAATGCCCACCATGAAAAGCGTACCGACAATGGCGTTGCCAAAGCCGCCGCCCAGGTCAAAGGCCGTAGGTGGCAGGGCATAGAACACCTCCAGATTGAGCCGCTTGCCACCCCGGTAGAGCAGCATAATGAGTACGGAGAACAGCGGGATGCAGGCGATAACCGCCATGGCGGTTGTCAGCGTGCTTAAAACAATGGACTGCAGCGAGCGCGGCTCAAAGGGCTGCCGTTCCAGAGTGGGCAGATGCAGTTCGTTGTCGGTGGATATTTGGCTCATGGCTCCTTACCTCTTGATGCCAGTGCGGTTGATGATGAAAGCACCCAGCATATTGACCGCCAGGGTGATGAGCAAAAGCGTGCAGGCGGCAAACATGAGCACGGAAATTTCCGTATCGCCTGCTTCCGGAAAGTTCAGCGCCAAGAGGGCTGCCAGGGTGTTGGCCGGGGCAAAGACCGACAGGCTGATTTGGTTCGAGTTACCCACCAGCATGGCCAAGGCCATGGTTTCGCCCAAGGCTCGGCCAAGTCCGAGTACCAAAGCGCCAAAAATACCACCCGCAGCAGTTGGCAACATCACCCTCAGGATAGCCTCCCAGCGGGTAGTGCCCATGCCATAGGCAGCCTCCACGGTTTTGCGGGGAATGGCTTGGAAGGCATCTTGGGAGATAGCGGCTACAGTGGGCAGAATCATGATGGACAGCACCAGGGCAGCCGGGAACATGCCTGGTCCGCTCAGGCTGGTCGAGAAAAACGGAATCCAGCTGAAGTGGGTGTTGAGAAAATCCGCCAGCGGTCGAATCAGTGGAATGAGCACGAAAATACCCCATAAACCGTAGACTACGCTGGGAATGGCTGCCAAGAGCTCAATGATGCTACGTAAAATGGTCTCAAGGACGCGGGGCAGGAAGTTTTGGGTGAGAAAAATGGCAATGGTCACACCAAAAAAACCGCCCAACAGCAGGGCTAAAAGCGAGCTGTACAACGTGCCCCATATTTCCGGCAGAATACCGAAGACCTTGTTGTTGACATCCCAGGTTGTACCAGTGAGCAGGCCAAAACCATACTCCTTGATGGCAGGAATTGCCCGACCGCCAATTTTGCAGAGGATGTAGGCCAGCAACAGGATAATGCCCCAGGTAAAGGCCAAGGTCAGGACACGAAACGCCTTGTTGGCAAAGATGTCGCCGGCAGAGGGCGGCCTGGAGATAGACTGCGACTGCTGCGGAGGTATGTGCTCAGCCATGATCAAATCCAATAGAGTCTGGGAAAAGGGGACAACAGGAAAACCCGCGCCTCGGATGAGGCGCGGGTGCAGGAAGGAGGGTTACTGGATGTTTTTGGCAGCTGCCTGAACCTTTTCAACAACAGGCCCCGGCAATTCGATATAGCCTGCCTTGGTGGCAATCTTCTGCCCTTCACCCAGGCCATAGGCGATCATCTTCTGCAGGGCTGCGGCTTTTTTCGGGTCATCATATTTTTTGGAGAAAATCATCCAGGTGTAGGTAACGATGGGATAGGCATTTTCTGCCTCAGGATCAGAAACCCACAGGAGCATGTTCTCGGGAAATTCAGCGCCGGCAAGTGCGGCAGGGCCGCCTTCACCGCCAGGAGCAACATAGGCACCAGTCTTGTTCTGCAGGGTTGCCATGGGCAGCTTGGACATATTGGCAAAACCATATTCAATGTAGCCGATTGCGCCCGGGGTTTGTGTGATGGTGGCGGTTACACCGTCATTTTTGGGCGACTTGACCATCTTGGCTTCACTGGGCCAGTTCACCGAGTTGCCAAAACCGACTTTCTCTTTGAATTCAGGAGAAATCGCGCTCAGGTGCTGGGTGAAAACAAAGTTGGTACCGGAACTGTCGGCCCGGGTGACCACGGTGATGTCCTGATCCGGCAAGGTTGCCTCTGGATTGGCTGCGGCGATTTTTGGGTCGTTCCACTTGGCTATTTTACCCATAAAGATGTCAATATAGACTTCGCGCGGCAGCTTTAGCTCTTTAACGTCCTTGAGGTTGTAGGCCAAAACGATTTCACCGGCAGTCATGGGTAGAAGCTGCACGCCCTGCTTAACTGCGGCGATCTGCTCCTCGGTCATGCCGGAGTCGCTGGCAGCAAAATCAACGGTACCGTTCTGGAAATCGCGTACACCTGCACCAGAGCCTTTTGATTGGTAGTTGATCTGGATATCCTTGTTGGCACGTCCGAAATCCTTGAACCAGGTAGTGTAGAGCGGGGCCGGAAAACTGGCGCCAGATCCGGTCAGCCGGGTGGTTTCAGCCATGGCCGGTGTGCTCAGGCCTGCAATGGCCACGCAGAGCGCACTTACTTTGAGAAAAGAAGAAAGTTTCATGTTTGCCTCCAGAATGTCTGTGTTGAATTTTATGGACTGTTACAAAACCGACGCTACTGTAGTGGCGCAGGGTTAGGCATGTTTTCAATTTGTGTTAGGAAAAGATTTGGGTAGACGTGTATTCTTCATGCCTGTTAGTGATCAGGCTGAAAAAAATACGTTTAAGCGGGTGGTTTGGGAATGCGAGCTGGCCAGAAGCAGTAAAGCACAGAAAAAAATATTTGCAAATCGTTAGGAATTTGTTTTGTAGAGTGGACCTTGTATAGAGAAGGTCGTCCGTATGTCCGCCATGGTGTCTGGACAGATAAAAGGAGTGTGTATGCGTCTGGGATTTCTTGCCAAAATTTTGCCGCCCGCTGAAGACAGGTTTTACGATTTTTTTGAGGAGGCGGCAGAGGTCTGCCAGTTATCGGCCTACCTCTTCTACCAGATCGTGCACTCTGACCCAAATCAGCGCGAGGAGTGTCTGGTGCATACCAGGGCCTATAAGCGCCGCGCCTCAGAAGCGCTTGAAAATTGCCTGACCCTGGTGAACAACTCCTTTATCACCCCGATTGACCGGGAAGATATCCAGTTGATTGCCTCCAGGCTCTACCAAACCACCAAGGTCATCCTCAAGGCCTGCGTCAATCTGCGAATCTATAAAATTGCCTCCTACAACGAAATTATCAAGCAGCAGGCCGACCTGATTACCACCTCGGCCGAGGAATTGCGCAAGATTGTCGCCACCCTGCGCGTCGGCGCGCCGGTCAAGGAGGTGGCCCGCAGCAGTTCCAGGATAAAGGACATTGAAAATACTGGCGATGAAATTCTGTATGCAGCCATGGAAGAACTTTTTTCCGGACAATACGATGCCCTGCATGTGCTGCAACTGCGTGATATCTACAAGGGCATAGAAAATGCCCTGGATATCTGCTCGGCCATATCAGATGTGATTGTCAATATCTCCCTGAAACACAGCTGATTTCAGCCGGAACGGGAAACACTCCGCCGCGCACCAGTCAGTCACAAAGGACTCTGCATGGTCTTGACTCTGCTTTTTGTGGTTATTGCCACTGCGCTCTTATTTGAGTACATCAATGGATTCCATGATTCCGCCAATGCCATCGCCACCGTGGTTTCCACCAAGGTGCTCAGCGCTCGCACCGCAGTCATCTATGCCGGCACACTCAACATGGTGGGAGCCTTCCTCGGAACCCATGTGGCCAGCACTATTGGCCAGGGTATAGTGCTCACCGACATCGTTACCCAGGGGGTGATTCTTTGCGCCCTGCTGGCGGCAGTAATCTGGAATTTGATCACCTGGTACCTGGGTATTCCATCGAGTTCTTCCCACGCCCTCATCGGCGGCCTAATGGGCGCTGCCATTGCCAAGGCAGGCTTTAAGGTGGTTCTGATTGATGGGGTCACGAAAAAAGTACTGCTGCCCATGGTAACCTCGCCCATCCTTGGCTTCGGTATCGGCTTTGTCACCATGATTGCCATTTTATGGCTGTGCGCGCGTGCGCGTCCCCATGTGGTGAATGTCTATTTCCGGAAACTGCAACTGATCTCCTCTGGTATCATGGCACTCAGCCATGGCAGCAACGATGCTCAAAAAACCATGGGTATCATTACCCTGGCCCTGTTCAGCTATGGCGCACTCCCTACCTTTGAAGTGCCCGCCTGGGTTATTGTGGGCTGCGCCATCACCATGGGGCTTGGCACCATGGCCGGCGGCTGGCGGATTATCCGCACCATGGGCAATAAGATGATCAAGCTCAAACCCGTGCATGGTTTTGCCGCTGAAACTTCAGCCGCCACGGTTATTCTCACAGCCTCCCATTTTGGTATCCCGGTAAGTACCACCCACATTATATCAACTGCTATCATGGGG
>CAZEIT010000072.1:0-8007 GCA_964512515.1 uncultured Desulfobulbus sp. | reverse complement strand
ACTGATCTTTCATGCGAATATAATCATTGTGCTGAGCTTCGTTAGGAGCCATTTTCGGCATTGACTTCGGGCGAAACGGTCTTTGACTTTGTTCGCCTGCCTGATAAATCCTCTATGATCACGTACTCAAGACCAATTGAGGCAAGGTGATGTGCCAGTGGCTTTTCCCCAAACTGGGGGTTTCGCCGAGACGCCCTGATCTTGCGCACATCAGCGACTATAGCAATTCCAGCATCCTTTAAGAGCTTGCTGAACTGCTCGATCGTGAGGCTCGAGTGCCCTATCGTATAAAAGGAAACGGTCTTCAACCCTGTTTCTGCTTTTTAATTATTGTTAATGCGGATCCTTTATGGGCAGCGATGTGGTCGGTCTTGTCACTTTTTATCTCATACTGGGGCTCAGTTTCAGAAGCACGGCGGGGGTGCCCTTTGTAATCAAAATCTTGGACGTGCACTTTGATGATGGTGCCGCTGACGCGCCCTGCCTCTGAATTCCAGGAAACATGGTCGCCTATCTGGTATTTTTTTGTCATATTCCCTTTTCCTGATTGGAGTGATCGCAGACAGCGTACGGAAATTATTGCACTTTCACAGCCGTGCCGCTTGCGGAAACCATGAGCATGCCATTCTCTTTACCAAGAACTTCATAATCAAGGTCTATTCCCACCACTGCATTGGCGCCTAAAGATTTTGCCCGTTCCTCCATCTCGGCAAGCGCTATATCACGGGCCCGCTGTAATTCCCGCTCATAGGTTCCTGAACGGCCGCCGACCATATCTCGCAAACCGGCAAACAGATCCTTAAAAAAGTTTGCCCCTAAAATGGCCTCGCCATTCACAATACCGCAATATTCAACTATTCTTTTTCCTTCTATGCTGGGCGTTGTCGTTAATTGCATGGTCTCTCCCTGAAAGTATGTGGGTTTGGCTGTGTGGGCAGGCGCATCCGGTAAAAAAATCGGCATTTTGCCTGCTCTTTACACTGAATAAGTATCCGCCGAAAAGCTGTCAAAATTTGACAACAAAACCAATCCTGCCACACGAGAGATCATGGCAGGGGGCGTGGTCTATGTGGGAACCTGTTGGCTATCGGAAGGCATAGGGCGCAGCCTGTCAGCCTGGAGCATGAACGTTATGGCGCATAGATCGGTAGTATTCCTGTGTTTGGTTTGCCTCTTACTTGCCTGTTCAGCCAAACCGTACGCGCTCAGCCCTGTAGCCGAGCAACAGCCGGAACGGTCGCACCTGCTGTACATTGTCAGCCATGGCTGGCACACAGGACTTATTCTTTCGGGGCAGGCGCTCAATGAGGCTGTGCCGGAACTGGAAAACCGTTTCGGTACCCCCGCTTTCTATGAAATTGGCTGGGGCGACAGCGGGTTTTACCAGGCGCAAAAGATTACTTCCGGGCTCACCGTACAGGCCATGTTCTGGTCTGAAGGGGCAGCGCTGCACCTCGTTGCTTTTGCAGAAGAACCCGCGCAGTATTTTGAGGGCGAGCCTGTACTTTTGACCTGTCTTTCTGAGAATGAGCTGTCCGCCTTGAAGCGATTTCTCGCCTCCAGTTTTTCCCATACACCTGAGCGCACTATTCTTCCGCTTCGAGATGGTTTGTACGGAAACAGCGCATTTTACCCAGGTGAGGGGCGCTACTCCACTCTGAACACGTGCAATACCTGGACAGCCAAAGCGCTAAAAAGTTCGGGGTTTAAGATTCAACCTGCATCGAAACTTACGGCAGGCAGTATCATACGGTATGTGGAAAAAAATGCCCGTACGTGTACGGAAGAATAGATGCGTCGAGATTGCAAAGAGCGATTCTAGCTTTACCCAGGAAGTTTAGCTCTGTTGTATTTTTGATGTTGTCTCTGGTGCCGACATCAGGGCGCGGGTGGCCAGACCAGCAGCACCGTGCCCTGCCAATCCGCTTCGCCATTATTCCGTATCGCTACAGCGCTGTTTACAGATCGTTGCGCTTCCTTGATCGGCGTCTTTTTGCTTAGGTTTTGCGCCAGCAGTTGTCGCCCCTTCTCATGCCTGCCGCTCGCAACCGGAAAAGAGCGCAACCAGCCTAGGGATTTGCTGTGTTGCTCTTCAATGAAGCCGGTTAAAAGCGGCGTATGTCCGGGCGAAACCGTGATGGCTTCGGCCCAGAGGCGCAGTACCAGGCGGTTTTCGGGACGATCTTGCACCAATACTAGCGCCTCTCTTCTGCCTTCGTGCAGGCGAGGCAGAACCTGCAACTGGGCAATCGGCGTTTTTGCATCGAACAGGGCTAGAAAATCGTGCGCCCGTAAAGATGGTTGCCGCCAGCCTTCGCTACTGAGCAGGGCTCGTATCTCCTTAGGCCGGGCCACCCATTGGATGTTCAGGGGCTGCTCTGCTCTGGTGCCAAAATCCACACGTGCGGCAGGCAGGTGCTGCCAGCCGCTCTGCAGCCAGGCGTTCAGTTCCATGGATTTTTCAGCCAGACGCGGAGTGTAGAGCCGTATATCGTGTTGGTGCCGCTGCATAACGTGCCAGGCGCCAGCAGTGCAGTGGACAAGGAGAACAGTCAAGACCAGAAAACGCCTGGGCATGCGTTCTGGCTTGCCTTGCAGCCAGACAATCCCCATCAGGGCTATCCAACTTGTGCCTACCAGAGAACCTGCCAAAACATCCGAAAACCAGTGCGCTCCAAGATATATGCGGGAAAAGCCGATAAAAAAGGCAATGATCAAAACAGTGGAAAAGAGCAGCCATTGCTTTATCCCAGCTAAGTTCCGGGCCAGGATAATGGCGAGGAAGCCGTAAATAACCACGCTCATGGTGGTGTGGCCACTGGGAAAACTGTAGGAAGATATACCTTCGTACAGGTTTGTTGGTCGGGGTAAATGGAATATCCATTTCAGAAACTGCATGCCAATGGAGCCGCCTGCAGTGGTGAGCAGCCAGAAGAGCGCGGTGCGCCGCAGCCGCAAGGTCAGCAGTAAGACCAGAATTGCTATGACAAGCGTGGTATTGACAAAGGAATCACCCAGTTCGGTGATGGTTATAAAGATAGTGTCTGTCCAGGTGGTGCGCAGGCCTTGAAAGAAGTGGTACACCGACTGATCCATCAGCACCAGGGAATCCTTGGCTAAGACATCATGGGCGACCGTGGCAAAACCACTGGCCGTAGCCAGCAGCAGGATGCCCAATAAGGCAGCCAGCAGCCCGGCCGTTTGGCCGAGGGAAAAAATCCGACTGACAAAACCTTGACCCAGACGGACCAAACCATGGCTGGCTGGCCGGGCCTCGGCCCAGCGCCGCAGGTCAAGCAGCCATTTTTTGCCAAATTGCACCGCAATAAATAAGATTCTGTGCCAGAGCCAGAAAAAGGCCCAGACGCCGAAGCCAAGCAGGAGTGCCAGCACAGCCAGTCTGGCGCTGACGCTGCCTGCCATGGCAAGTGACACTCCAAACACGACACCTGGGAGGACATGTAGCAGGCCCCAGCCGATTGCGGACAGCGCATTGGCGGTGAAAAAATAAAGGGGCTTTATGCCCATCATGCCCGCCACCATTGGCACAACCGAACGCATGATCCCCACAAAACGGCAAAGGAACACGCTTTTTCTGCTGTGGCGGATGAAAAAGGCTTCGCCATTACTCAGTAGTTCCGGATAGTGGGAAAATGGCCAATGGCTGCGTAGCTGATCCTTGTAGTGGTAGCCCAGCCAGTAGCTGAGCCCATCGCCAGCAATCGCACCCGCAATGGCCATGAGCAGGACGGGTATAAGGCTGAGATGACCGGAGGCCGCCACCGCGCCAAAGACAAAAACAATGATGCTGCCGGGCACCACCAGGCTGGCCAGGGTCAGGGATTCGGCAAGGGCGGCGAGGAACACCGTAAGATACGCAAGACCTGCGTGTTGGCTGGCAAAATTTAAGATGGGTTCAAGATAGTGCATGGGTGGACAGGGGAGCTGGTAGCCAGGATGGTATTGTGCCGATTGGGATGAGAAGGTGAGAAGATGAAAGGCGGCACGCCTTCGCCCCTGGAAGAAAACTTTTTCCAGCAGGCACGGCGCGCCGGTTGATTGAAGATGTGTGCTACAAAGGATGATTCAGAACAAGCTTACGAATCGCGATTTTTCTTACCTGCCTTCTCAAGTTTTGTAGCCAAAATCTTGCCGTCACCGGCATCCACCTTGACCTTCATGATGGTTTTATTGGCAGTGACCACTTCAATTTCATAGAGAAGAAAGCCGTTTTCATCATCAAGCTCTGCCTTCAACACCTGGCCAGGCACTGCAGCTAGGGCTGCTGCCATGGCCTGCTCCATATTGATTTTGGCCATGGCCGGGAATTCCGCCTCTGCCTGGCGCTCTACCTTGATAGTGCCGTTGATGGGCTGATCTGACTTGGCCAAGCCGGTTCCGCCTGCGGTCAGGGTAAGAGCCAATACGCTGCCAGCAATGCCTGCAAGCAAAATCTTTTTCATGAGCATTCCTCCAGGGTCTGTTGGGTTTGAGCAGAGGAACGGAAATTATTCCGAGGAGTTACTCTGCCCTTTTCCTGTACTCTAAGGCCTATCCATGAAGAAAGTATGAATAAAATTCATAATCCGGCTTTTTTCGATTCTTTTTGCAAACAGCGCGGCTGCTGCACCAGCCAGCCTGTTTCAGCCCTCCGTGTTGTTATGTCGCCTGGTTTTTCGCCTGCTCAAGCATGGCGCGAATGGCAACAAACTGTTCGGGCCTGCCCATATCAGGAATAAAACCATGCTCTACGCAGGCGCGGTAGTTCCATTCCGGGGTGGTTTCGGTGCGGTAAGTCCAGAAAAACCAGCCCGCGTATTTTTCAAAGGTGAGCAGTTGGGCCGCGGCATAGCCCCGGTAGGCGGCCGACATCTGGAACTCGTCCATTCCTTCCAGGGCATGGTTGAAGGGGCCTTCCGCCCATAAGGACACCACCTTCAGATTCATGCCCAGACTCCATTCACCGCAGTATATCTGGTAGCCGGACTCGCGGATGATTTCATCTGCCTCGTTGCGCAAATCCACCGCGCTTTTACGAATATGGCCAAAGATATCCATGTCGATATCGGCCCGGTCAAAACATTGATAGCGATGGATGTCGATGGCTACATTCTGAAACTCTGGCTCCTGCAAAAAGCCCGCATATTCGCGGAAGTTGCGGAAACCGTCGTGGAAGACAAAGGTTACCTTTTCGGGCGGGCAATGGCAGCGCACACGGTGGTAGGCGGCCTCGGTGAAGCGTTTCAAGATATCGGTGGGGATATCCCAGCGAGGTTCATTGAGCGCCTGGATACCATGCAGAGCCGGGTGGTGGCTATAGCGCTCAGCCAGGCGTTCCAGCACATGCAAGGTATGCTCGATATATTCCTCCTTGGTGTGCCACTCGCACACACCCAGGATGCCGCCGTTGTCAAAGCCGTTCTGGCAGCCTGGCGCTGTATGCAGATCGAGCACTACCCTCAGGTCAAACTCCTCGGCCCAAGTAAAGACCTGATCAACCATGGCAAGCCCGCCCTCGACAAAGGGATAACGGGATTCACCATAACTGCGGTGATAAGGGTAACCCTTGCCAAAGAGCCAGTGGCCAACCGGCAGCCGTACTGCATTGACGCCCGCCTGCTTGAGCCAGGCGAAATCTTCGCGGGTGATGAAAGTGTTCCAGTGCTGGTGCAGCCGCCGGGTGGCCTCTGCCTCGCCCAGTTCGGCGCACCAGGTGGTTTCGTCAGTGGCCTTGAGGCCCTCAAAAAGGCTGGGGGTGATCCATTTTTCCAGCACCAGCCAGCCGCCAAGGTTGACACCGCGTAGTTTGTGGTTGTGTGGAGCAGTTGTTGTGGCCGTCATGAGCATCCTCCTGAGATATGGAATTACAGGGACAGGCGGCGTGAGAAGCGGCCGTTTCTGTCTGGCATATGGGTAGTGACAAGCAGGGTTGCACCGGGCAACTCCTCGTCAATGATGCGCAGCATGCGCTCCCCGTCCTGGAAGGTCAGGGCGTCAAAGCATTCATCCAGAAAAATCCACTGGGGACGGTTCAGCAGCAGGCGTACCATGCCCAGACGCTGCTGTTCGCCTGAGGTCAGGGTGTTTTTCCAATGCACTTTCTCATCCAGTTGCGCAATCAGGTGTTCTAGGTCAACCAGGCGCAGGTCTGCCTCTATCTGCTCCTGTGTAACGGTTCGGCGGGAAACCGGGTAGCAAAGGGCATAGCGCAAAGTGGCAAAGGGCAGGTGGGGTCTGGGCGGCATGAAAAAAAGTCGCCCTGTGCTGGGGAGTTCAATGATGCCGCTGCCCCATGGACGAACACCGGCAATGGCGCGGAACAATTTGCTTGTACTGGAGGTGTTGCCGGTAATGAGTACCTGCTCACCTTGCTCGATTTCCATGTTAATGTCCTTGACCAGCAGGGAACCGTCGTAACGGGCAAGACACAGGTCGCGGAAAACAAGTGCCGGACGCTCTCCTCGCTTCACCTGAATGAGCCCTTCAGGCTGGTTGAGCTGCTGGTCAAGTTTTTCCAGGGAGTTGAGCAGACCGAGCACACGCTCCACTGAGGCGCGCCATTCCGCGATGGCGCCTGCGCTGTCAACCGGCCACGACAAGGCCGAAACCATGTGCTGGAAGGCCTGGGCAGATTGAATCAGCGCGCCCAGGGTAATTGCGCCTGTGATATAGCGCGGCGAGGAGATGAGCACCGGAAAGGCCATGGACAACATCGAGTAGCCAGTGCCAAACATGAGGATATGGCGTCAGGCTCTGGTTTGCGTATCCCAGATAGAGTGGATGCCATTGAACAGCTCGTGGAACCTGTGGCGTTCGCAGGGTTCGGCGTGGATAAGGGCAATGCTTTGGCTGTTTTCCTCTGCCTCCAGCAAGCTGGCCCGGAAATTCGCTTCTGCCGATTGCCGGGCATTGGTGGCGCCTATGAGCGGGCGGCTTACTATCCAACCGAGCCAAGAGGCCACAGCAGAGTAGAGTATGGCAATCCAGACCAGGTGGCCATGAACCGGAATGTTGGTATGGGCAATGTCAAGGGTGATTACCCCGGAGCGCGACCAGAGCACGTTGGTGAAGCCAGCGAGCAGCAGCAGGCTGTAGAATAAAGAATGCCCTAGTGTTACGGCAGCTTCTGTGGCGATGCGACAGTCCTCAGCGATACGACCGTCTGGATGGTCGTGTCCGCCCGGAACCTGATCGAGCAGGTAGTGGCGGCCAGCCCGCATCCAGTGGGTAGAGACATAGCCTGTCAGCCACTCGCGCCAGGTGATCTGCAGGGTGCGTTTAACCGTGAGGTGCAGGCCGGTCAGGATCATGCCGGAAAAAAAGAGCAGGAGCAAGAGCCCGCTCTGCCGCATCAGGCCCGGCCTGGAATGTTGCTCCAGGGCATCGAAGAGGCCCGCGTTCCACTGGGTGAGCAGTACAGCCATGGCCATCTGCAGCATAGTGAGGAGGGCCAGAAGAATCACAGCGCTCCGGATTTTCATGCGCTGCTTAGAATTCCAGAACTGCCTGGTCAGATGGAAAAATTCAGTGAAAAAGGCGCTGGATTGCGGCATTCGTTTTCAAGGGGTGATGGGGATTGCATTGTTTTCGTTCCAATTCCATATCAAAGCGCGCTATTTCTGTTGGCTTCGGGAAACACGTATCAGAGTATGCCGCTGTACGTCCGCGTCGTATTTTCCTTGTCTCCTTCATCTTGAATCTGAAATTGGAATAAGCTCTGGCGGCAGAGCCGCGCTATAAGCATTTGGCATGGCTGGCGATCAGAAAGGCCCTGGAATACCACGGTCATCCTCCTCCTCGGGGCTGACAAAGAAAACGGGATGTCTGAAAGGGAAGAGCAGACGCAGGATATTCTCCACGGTATGCCACATGCGCCTGGTCAGCGTTTCCTCCTGATCGCACCATTTTGCCAATACTTCAACAGCGTCTTGCAGGTTATTGGGCACATAGCGGACCTGGTCTGCCTGGGCCAGGCCCTGACGACGCGCCACGGCGGAATCGTGCCCA